>JBILOD010000401.1:0-4197 GCA_044374645.1 Pseudobdellovibrionaceae bacterium
GACGTTTTCTTCGACAAGGATTTTTGCCTCCAACGGCTCTAGGGTCATCAAACTGATAGTCAAAAGTGACGCAAACAGGCCTCGCAACGCATTGAACCCCGCAGAGGATGATTTTCTAGCTGTTTTTCGAGTTGGGATTAAAATGTTCTTCATAGTCTTTAGGATAGGTTAACCATGGCCCCCTGTCAGTAAGTCAAATTGAGGAGTGCTAACTTTTAAGCATGCTGATAGACCTTAGGCCAGACGAGACCCAAGCATTCAGGCAAACACACTTGAAATTTCAGACCTTTAACGCAAAGCAAACCCATGAAATGACGTTCTTATTGACCACTTTTACACTCCTCTCTAGAAGGGTGTGCAGAGGAGAATTCTGAATGAAATGCCCTTATTGCTCCAAGGATGAGGACCGGGTTTTAGACACCCGCATCCAAAAGGAAGGTGAGATCATAAAGCGCCGCCGTGAATGCCTTCATTGCAAGGGGCGATTCAGCACCATCGAAACCTTGATGGTCCAATACCCATTTATTATCAAAAAGGATGGCCGTAGAGAGCCCTACAGCCGCGAAAAACTTTTACGAGGTATCCAAGCCGCTTGCCAAAAGCGACCTATCAGCTTAGCTCAAATGGAAACTATCGTAGAAGTTGTGACTCAATGGGTTCTGGGACGCATTGAAAAGGAAATCTCATCGCAAGCCGTTGGACAACGTGTAATGCAAGAGCTGCGACGCCTCGACAACGTTGCCTATGTTCGCTTTGCCAGTGTTTATCGAACGTTTAAGGATGTGCAAGAGTTCCTTGAAACCCTTGAAGACGACTCCTCTGAAAATAAAGAAGGTACTCATGCGCCGCAAATCCCGTGAACTCGCACTGCAACTTTTGTTTCAATCTGAATTTGCTGAACCTCTTAGAATGGACCAACTCATTGGTGCCCAGGAAGAACCAGTAGAACTCAATGCGGACATTCAGCAATACGCGAGCGAATTGGTGCGTGGAGTTCAATCTCATCGTGAAGCCATTGACAGCCTTATTCAGCGTCACAGCGCCCATTGGAAACTAGACCGTATGGCAACCATTGACCGAAATCTTTTACGCCTTGCGGTTTATGAAATGAAATTCTCACCTTCACCTTTGACTCCGGCCATCGTGATCAACGAAGCTCTGGAGGTTGCAAAAATTTATAGTGGCACAGACTCCGCTGGCTTTATCAATGGGCTATTGGATCAGGTGGCAAAGGGATTGTAATGCCGGTCATTCTTGAACATTCACAGGCCTTCGAATCTGGAAATACCTTGTGGATGGTTTCTTATGACCCTGAGTCGCATTGGTATCAGCGCCTCAATTGGCTCACCAATTTTCGCCTCACTGCCAATGAGCTTCATGCCCGGCCTAAGTTAAACCCCTGGCTCCTCAAAATCCTAGAAACCTGTGAAATTGAACAGCCCAATATACCCATCAGCGAACCCTTGCTGGTTCCTATTGGGCAATGGCTACCTGCTGAATGGCTGGTGACAATACCTTATTCCTCTCAAAATCCGCGGCACTTCACTGAGAAAGTAAAACAGATCTGGGAGCAGTTTCAGCACCCCTCACTCAGGCTTTTTGTACCTAAATCACTGTCATTGCAGCAGTGGGAGACCTACTGGCAGGAACAAAACTTGTCCAGCGATGTAACACTTGTCTTCGAAAACAACTAGATTCCGCTGAAAAAGTCCAACTTCGTCCCTCGTGAGCCTCGCGCCGTTGACGCAACTCACTCGGGTAGCATCGCTTCACCTCTCACTCAACGTAGAAGAACTACGCCTCGTTCGAGTTGAAGCTTGCCGCCTTGAATTTGGCTCTTTTTCAGCAGAATCTAAAGAGGGTGAAGCACTAGTGCCATTAACCCTTTAGGTTGACCTTTTCGCAATTAACTGATCAATAAACAGCTTACCATAAAACAAAGGATTTTTATGAAAGCCATTACTGAATTTCCAAGTTTCACTTTAACTAAAGCAATCCAAACTAAAGCCGCCTTGGCTGCAGAAGGAAAATCTCCTGAAGAGATCCAAGCTAGTCTTGGTGAGACATTTAAACTTGCCGATGAGAAATTGAAGCATTTCATCAATTCCATCGAAGTCGCCGCAAGCAACAAAGATAATTTAAAACGTGTTGTTGTTTTGACTCTCAGCGAAGGCGAAAAAGCCCCAGCAAAAGCGGTTCAAGTAGAAGAAACCCATTATGTTCCTGAATTTTTAACAACTGCACGTCCTGCCGCCCCAGCTGAAAAGGATCACAAGGGCCGCGGAAACCGCAAGGGTGGAAAACAAGACGGAAAAAAAGGTTCACCTTGGGGATTAAGCCCTGAAGAAAAAGCCGCAAAGAATAAATAACTTTTTTAGGCCCTCATATAAAAGCGAGCTCTTCTGTGCAAAATTTCCTATTTTGCACAGGACGAGTCCTTTCAAACAGACTCTAGTTAGATCCTTTTAAAATTTATTTTGAATTCCCATCTAAAACGTTTCTGGAAGATAACTTTAAATCCAATGTGTGCAACTTACTGGCTCATTGTTACTGTACCTATTGACCTTCCAAGACTCTATGGTTCAGACTCGAAAGACAAACTGAAGAACCGGAAATGACAACTGACCCTCTGGTTCTGTGAGGAGCTGTGACAGGCAACTGTCACTGTCATGACTTAATGAGCTTAATTAGTCCAGAAAAGCTAAAATCTACCATTAAAAGCCTCGAACATGAATTTCATCAGATTTTGGAGCCTGAAACGACCAAAAAGGTTCCCTACCAAGTTTCTATGGAGTTTGAAAATGATCGATTTCAGATTCAGACCTCTGATCGAGAAGAGTTCTATATTATACTGTTTTCCCGCCTTGCTAACTATTTTGAAAAAGGCTTCTTGATTGAAGCCCAAATTCCGAATTCAAAGGGCGACACTGGGAGCGACTGGTATTGCTCGCTGCATTTTGCAGAGGGTCAGATCTATATGGCCGACCCGAAATTGAAAACGGAGTTTCCAGTGCCCTACCCTGGCCCACACCGAGTGATGAGCGCCCTACCTAAGGATTGGACTCTGACCACCAACGAGTGGCGCCAGCTTATTCCCCAGGGGGACGAGTGGACCGCTCTAGTTTTTGCGGTGGATGAGAACATTCGCTTCCTATTTTTCACCCGACTTGCAGAGCCATGGCTCCACCTTCAAACAGAAAAGGCTCATCAGTTTATTGAGACCGCTCTGACGGAGCTACCATGACAAAGGGAACCGTTTATATCATTTCCGACAGCACTGGTGAAACCGCGGCCACGATGACCAGAGCTGCGCTTGTTCAGTTTCCGGAAAAGGATATTACCATTGTTCGCTATAAGAATATTCGAACCGTACATCAAGTCGAAGGCCTCGTCGAAGAAGCCTTCCAAGCCAAAGCCATGTTGATTTATACGGTGGTATCTCCATTGCTTCGTATTAAACTTAATGAACTTGCTCGTGAAAAGGGCCTGTTTTCATTTGATCTGCTTGGTCCACTTTTAGGAGAACTGGGTTCCTACCTTGGAGTCACCGATGAACAACACAAAGTGGGAGTATTACGAGCCGTCGATGAACGCTATTTTAGAAGAATCGAAGCCATTGAATACACGGTAAAGCATGACGATGGTAAATGCCTGACAGATCTCGACAAGGCCGACATTGTTTTAGTGGGTATAAGTCGCACCAGCAAAACCCCACTCTCTATCTTCCTGAGCCACAAAGGTTGGAAGGTCGTAAATATCCCCCTTGTTTTGAATCAACCCCTCCCTGAGGAGCTTTTCAAAATCGATCAGAGAAAAATTGTGGGCCTCTTGATCGATCTCCCAAGTTTACAAAAAATTCGCCGTAATCGTCTGGAAAAATTTGGAACAGACCCCGGCGGTGAGTATGCTTCCATGTCTTATATTGAAAATGAACTCACTTATGCTGAGGAACTCTTTCGAAAAAACAAACGTTGGCCCGTATTCAATGTCACTGAACGAGCGCTCGAGGAGACCGCCAGCGAAATCACTCGCATTGTGGCCTCTCGAATGGGATGGCCCGACTCAGCCCTTTTCTAATTAGATCTTACTGAAGGATTGGCGTGGGCGCTTTGATCGCACCCACGGACTGTCAATTAAACTCAAGATCGATCTTGAGCCACTAATGAGTTATAAAAGTACTCAAATAAAGGCTGTTTA
>JBILOD010000055.1:0-11895 GCA_044374645.1 Pseudobdellovibrionaceae bacterium
CTTCGGTTCGAAGCCGATCCGTCAATGGGGCACGATTGAGATCTTCGCGCCAAGCACCACCCGATACTTGGTGGAGGATTTTCTCTTGAAACAATCCCCACAGAAATCGCAGACGCCACTGCTCCAAAAGAATCGGTGGGGTGGATGTTTCGGTTTCCCGCGCCAGAGCCGTTAGAGTTTTATCTAGTTGATCACGCAGGTCCCCATGCTTTTCACCCACATATTGAGTGCGAAAGAGCAACCCAAAAACCATATAATTACTCAGCGTGCGAAAGACTGTTTGTCCCATCGGCCCATTGTCAGCGGCAAAGACTCGACACTCCGCCAGGGCGCTTCGCATGAATTGAGTGGACTCAACGGAATTTGTTAAAGACAAGCGTTCGGCCAATTGAAGCTTTGCTTGAATCGCGGCCGACAAGTCCTGGCCATCCAGCATCTCTAGGCGAGAACGTAAGGCTTTGATTTTTTCGTTGTCTGTTCCCATTTGCGCAAGAAACCCCCAACTGAGGGCTCGGATCTCCTTTGGATCAAATGCAATAACGCGCTCTCCACTGGAATTGTCGAAGCGTTCAAGGGGCTGTTTCACTATGCGTTCAAAGACCCTTTTGGCCTCGTTGGGTTTATTGGCCGAAAACAAAGTGTACGCTAAACCCAAACGAACTTTGGTGCGACTTGGCTCCTTGAGCGACTCAAAAAGTTCTCCTGTCTTTTTTTGCAAAACTTCATAAGACTCCAATGCCTCCCCAAACTGCCCCGCCATCGACAAATAAAACGCCTTGCGCTCGACAATCTCCGATACTTTTTCATGCTCGGAGAACTCTGCAAGTTCAGTAGCCGCTTGTTTTGGTTGGCCAGCCAGAAATAGAGCCTGACTGTAAAACCAAGCGAAGGCCTGTCTTTCTGAACGCATTGTGGCCTCATCAAACCCCAGTTGTTTGCGCATCTCAAAGAAGCGAATACTTTGGTGGTAGTTCTGTCCCCAAAGGTGCAGCAATCCGAGATTACTCAAAGCCGCAGCGCGAACGCGACTTCGGCCACGAGCGAGATCCGCCGTGAGAATGAGATTTTGATGGGCTTTTTGCCATAGTTCTCGATCAAACTCGATGCCCTTTCTTGAATTGCGAAACTTCTCCAAGTAAATATATCCCATCACAAGCGTTCGCATCGGGTCGACCAGCTCAACGCGGATATTTACGAGATCATCCAATGCTGATTCCAGTTTTTTTTCATCCTCTCCGTCCAAAAGCGAGGAGAGGGCTTTGACAAAAAACACTCCATCCCGCATGACCTCATGCTGACGCAGATACTCCAAACGCTCGACCATTTCTTTTCTCTGTCCAATTTCATTCATAGTGTAAACATACCCTGAATAGGACTCGAGATCGTCCGTTAAACTGAGTGACTGAAAAAAGTAATCCGATGCTAACCGGGGATTAGGTTTTGTCCAATGAGCATAAGCTTGCTCCCGTGCGGCAGAGATCACCACATCCCGTGCGTAAGAGAATTCGGTGCTCGCACCTGGGGTATCACGCAACCAATTCGATGCGATGATCCCCATCTGCTGAAACTGTTGATGCTGTAGGAAGTTTAGAACAGCGCGGACATTGATGGCCTTTCGAACAAAATAATCGGTTTTGTATTTCTGCATCAGTCGATCTAGCTTTTGCAACGCCAGAAGTTTTTCTTTTTTTTCTGTCCTTTGAATCAACTCCAGCGAATAGATCTCCGCCTGTAGGACGACCTTCACTTCAGACTCTTCCGCGAAACCAGCGGCAAAATTTTCGAGGGTTTGCATTCGTGCCTTCAAATCGAGTGGTTCTACCAACTCAATCAACTCGAGGGCATAATAAAGTCGGGATTCCCTGGACAGCGAGGGCGCATGGGTCATCACTTTCAAAACATCCAACCAAACCTTTAGAAGCTCTTGGCTCTGGCGCGATGGAACTCCTACCTCCAAGCGTTTTGAATACAATTCTTCCGTCGCCCCATAGTAAAGCCAATAGTGAATAGGAGAAATTTGCATGAAAAGGGTTTGATTCCCGGGCGCCCCCTTGAGATCCCGGCTGAGCACCCGACGGAGCGAGCCAAGATCAGTGCGCTGGCCGCCCAATCCCTGAAGGTAGGCTCGTGCAAACATCTTTAGAGACTCTTCGCCTTTAACTTTAGCCAAGGCAACTTGCAAATTTTGTAATGACTCCCTGAATAGAGCAGTTCTAAAGGCCGTCGGTTGCCGTTTTTTCAATAGTCGCGCTTTTAAAACAATCTTGAGAGACTCCACCGAATTAAGATTTTTGCTGTAAAAGGTGGCCGCAGAAACTTCGTCGGCCAGCCAATGTAGATTAAACAAGCGTTCATCGAGTTGCTGGCGTTGTGATGGGTCTAATGTTCGCGCCTTTAAAGCATTCACCAAGAGAATTCGATCCTGATAACTTCGGGCGGTCATGATGGCATTCTTCAGGACCTCCTCGTTCCAGGCCTGGGGCACAACGCCCTCCTTGGCCAATTGATAGATATCGAGAGACCCTTCGAAGGCACAGGTCAGAAAGAGCTTTTCTTGTTCCAAAACTGGAAAGCTACAATTGAGATCCATCGGAGTGATCTGTTCAAGCACCAATAAATCGGGATTTACCTCTTTTGCTCCAGCCACCTTGCGAAATTGATCGGTTGCCACTCGCCACACGACCGAATTATCCTTACCGTCAATAAAGGTATCTTGATTGGAATCTCCGATAAAGTGGGAAAAATAGATATAGGCACCGTCATCGGTCAGACTCGCAAAGCCAGTCACCCCAGGCAAGACCAGAGTCAATGCAAAGCTGGCTCCCGATTTCCTGTCGAGCAGAACCAATTGATTTCCAGTCTTCACTTGTTGCGTGAAAACGAGATGCTGCCCATCCGGCGTGGCATAAGGCGCCATGATTGTTTCACCAACGACCAACGACTCGACCACTTTTCCGTTCGCCAGATTGGCCGCAAAAAGTGAAACACCCTTTCCAGTCTTTTCCAGAAAACCTATTTGGTCCTGGCCGATCCAAAAAGGCTGACTTCGCTCCGTTCGCATTTTTTCAGGAGGACGAGCCAAACAATGAAGACTCGAGGTCGTCAATGGAAGTTTTTTAAACTCAGGAATCACATCAGTATAGCAAATGTCACCGCGAGAGTTGTTTTTGTAATAAACAAATACAATTTGCCCGCGCACATTAAATTTGGCCTGTACCGAATCGGCGTCCGCCGGCAGTAGGTCTCGGACTTCTCCAGATGATAAATCCTGCATTCGGAGATGCGAGATCATATTGGCACGATGGGTAAATACTAAATGTTTTTGCTTTGGATTATAACTCGCATCTAATTGGTCATCCGGTCCCACCGTGATTTTCTGCAGCTCATTGAAGCGTGGGTATTCCGGCAGCGACACTGACGTTCGCGCTTCCATCCCAAACAGACCACTGACCGCCACCAGCACTCCGAGTGCAATTGGGTTGGAGATCCTCATCGTTTGGCTCCCATTTCGCCATTGAGAACTCGATAAAGCCGCTTCCCTCGTTCATCCTCTGCCGGGGAACTCTTGGAAAATTTTGTTGGGCTTTTCTGTTTAATCTGTGGAACTAAGGTTTTTTCAAACTGAGGCCACTCTCCTGCGGCAGACTCCTGCAATACGGTCTGGCGATCAATGACATAAACTTTTGGAGTGCACGCGAATATAAAAAAAACACCAATACCAAAAAATCCTACTGAAATCCCCTTACACCCATTTTTCATCTGAACTCCCGCCTTTCCTTTAGCAAAAATAATTCTCACATTACTCAATTATTGAGTTTGGTTAACCTGTGCTGGGCTATCCTTAGCAGGATAACCCAGATTAGGATTGCCCGGCTTCCTATCGGTCATCTTTTCTTCCAGAGCTTTATCAATAAAACTTTGAATGGAAATTCCTGGCAACCTTTGCGAAGATTTCAAACCCATGGCTTCTATGTCAACGGACAAATCCATAGAGCCTTCGTGCAAGGCCATATTGACCGATGTCGGATACCCAACTTGAAGAAGTGATCGCAATTTATTCATCTTTTCATTTTCATAGTTTGGATCCAAAACATTGATGAGCGCCACTAACTGAGGCCCTCCGACTTGAGTCACATCCATACGGCCTTCAAGACTCCGACGATTGAGAGAAAACACAAGTCCGGCGCGCGACGAAAAGGGCAGCGGACTGTTTCTGGGAATGCGCCCTAGAAAACGTTGTGGCAGAATATGCACCAGATCCAATTGCGTGAGGCGGCCTAGGAAACCAATTCGCTGGTTTCTTGAATATAGATCCACGAAGAGTTCACCACTGGCACTGCCCTGGGCAAAATCCATTGAAAAACTATGAACTGAGACCAAATTCTGTTCGATATCCACAACGCCTTCGATGGGCCCAATGGACCGCCCATCCCAAACAATTTGCTCAATGCGCATTGGATCACTTGAACGCACCAGGGGATCCAAACGCTCATAGTCGACCCGTTCAAATGGATTTTGCAGCGATTGGTGTTTAAATTTGAAAGCGTCTAGTCCGCTCGCCGTCGTATCAACGCTGACTTTCTCAGAAATGGGAATTTGACCACTCAAACCCACCATTTTAATTTTTGAATTTTCAAAATCGAATCGCTCAAAGGCGACGACGGTATCTAAATTTACCTCAAGACGTTCTGGCTGTGTCGTTGGTAAAACTAAAAGATGCAGTGGCATTCGAATACCACCTGAAAACTTCTTTTGTGTCAGGTTTTCGGCGACCGCCATAGGGATATTCGCTTCAATTTGACCATCAAACTGCAATTGTTTTTTCTGAAGCTCAGTCGTTCCACCCAGCTTGAAAAATGTTTTTGGTCGGGTTTCAACAGCAACTCGTCCTTTGTTATCGCGCCAGTGGCCTGAAGCCATCAGATTGGTTCTAACCCGTTCCACACTGAATGGGCCGGCCTTAATTTTGAACTTGGCATCCCAGGTCCAAGGTAAATCAAAACGATTTGACTGGGCCGTGGCCGGTTTCAGTGTGCCTTGAGTTTCCAGGTTAAGGTCAGCACCTTTTTTGTCTAGAAAGCCAAAGGCAGGCTTACCCGTCGCCTGAAGTTTTTTGAGGTCGATCACTAGTTCCCACTGCAGCTGTTCAAGATGCAGGGGGGTAAAATTTAAAAACCGATCGCTGGTAAGGCGAGCTTGGGAACTCCATCGAAGTTGAGATTCACCAATTTTTGCCGAAAAGTCCTTATCAAAAGTTCCTTGTTTGATTTTAACCTGGGTGACCATCGAGTTCAAATCGTAACGCCAATGAGTTCCCGGTTCCTTATTGATCGTCACTCTAATCTGGCTTTCCAAGGGCCCGAGATCTATGCTTTGTTTGTTTTTGGATTTCGTGGGCTCCATCCTCGCGGCCGCTAATTTTTGCACGGATAAATTGAATTCTTGAGCGAGCTGCCCTGCCTTTAAATCCATGTTCAGTTCTAAATCAAGACCCTCGGTCGAAACAACAGTCTGTTGAGGTTCACCCTTTTCTGTGGTGTCAGAGAGTTGGATTAGTGCCTTCAAATCTTTGATATGCAGACGTCGAAAAGTCACCTGTGATGGCGGATCAGTAATCAATTGTTCTAGAGCCGTCGGTTCAACCGACTCCGCCTCGGTCTCATTTTGGTCTTTGTTATCCAAACGCAGTTCTGCCAAAACTGTGGGTTGCTCTACCAGCACTTCATCAATCTGTACGTGGAGTGGATTGAGGTCGATTCTTGCTTTGACTCTGAAATTCTTAATGGCCAGATTTATTTTTTCTTTTTTGATTTGCAAGTTATCGATAAAGAAGCCATGTTTACCGATCAGACCAATATTTTCATAAGCAATTTCGGTTTGAAAATCTTTTTTAGCAATAACTTTCGCCTTTTCCAGAGCATACTTAGGTCCTTTGTAATACAGAAATAAACCACTAATGAAAATCACCAGCAGCAGCGCCATCAACGTCAAAAAAATGACTCGCATCACTTTCCAAATCAAACCAGCCCCCTTCGTTCCTCAAAGCCTAATATCCCCCCACCCCCCAATCAATAAAATTCAGGGGACGGAGCCCGAAATCCGTCCGCTCTTCCTCGCCAAATCTTACTCACTCCCAATTAGTAACGGCACTGTATTTGAATCACCGACCTCCCATGAGAATTCCACGATCTCTCCAACTATGGCCCGAAACCGCAACTGTTCACCTGTTTTGGCGTTGCCACAACAAAGAGTTTTACCTAGGGGATGAATCCATCAAAGATCTTTACTTCAAATGTTTAGAAAGATCCCTCAACTACAAGGACCAGGGAGAAGATTGCCACATCCATGCCTTTTGTGCGATGGACAACCACTTCCATCAGTCGGTATCCTATAGAAACGGATCAGCGAATCTCTCAAAATTCATGCGTTACGCACATGGACTCTTTGGGATGCATTACAATAAGCGAAATGACCGGAGCGGCAAAGTGGCCGAGGGTCGTCCAAAGACACCCAGAATACAAAATGACTTCCACGCAATGCAAGCACAGTTTTACATCGAAGCTAACCCTATTCGTGCAGGAATACACACGGAAGAGACTCTGAAACTGAGTCCTTACTCAAGTTATGGTTTTTATGCCTATGGACGAAAATCTAGATTTACGAAACTATTGACTATACCAGACTGGTATCAACGTCTTGGTAAAACCTCGCGTGAACGCCAAAGAAAATACCGAAAACTGTTTTTGGACTACATCCAACAAACGGAGAATGAAGTCATCTCCAAGTTCTTTAGAATGCTCATTGGTGATGACCTTTGGCTCGATGAGGCAATTCAAGTGATTAAGGAGAAGTGTCGACCCCAGCTTTGTTTGAATGGAGAACTTATTCAATCACAAGATCCCCCGTCCAGCTGAACTAAATACGAATTTCTAAATAGAATGAAAAAAACTTATTTATGACCCCTTACGGAGTATGGGGTCAATGGGAACCTACGTTCTATTGCTACCAATTTTCGGGAAAAATTCCTTTTGCTTGTGCATTTGGGCAGGATTCCCCGCCCCAAAACTAAGGATTCTGAAAAACTCTAAAAAACCAAACAATAGGGCTTTATTCTCATGGGCTGCAGATGGGTGCGCGATTTGCCGCAGAGGTATTCCTTTCGAAAAGACATGGAAAAATGAGAAATTGGGCTCCGTCCCCAGGCCTCCGGGCTCCCCAGGCCTCCGGGCTCCCCAGGCCTCCCAGACTTTGGTCCGGCTGTAGGCCAAGATTTGGTTAAGAAATGACCAGTTCTTTGACTTTGGTTTGGTTGTTTTGATGCTCTGAAGAGAGCTTCATGGAGGATTTATGAAAGTTAATTTAACTGTATTTTGTTTATGGGTGAGCGGTTTGTTGGCACTAGCAACGGGCCCTCAAGCTAGCGCTGTCCCCACCTACCCCAGATTTCAACGAGTCATTTACGTCGTTATGGAAAATGCCGACTATCGCGACGTCATCAAAGACCCTAACTTCCGACGGTTGTCACAAAAAGGAGTGAACTTCACACAGTTTTTTGGCGAAAACCACCCCTCACAGCCAAATTACATTGCCATGATCGGAGGCGATACCCTTGGAGTGGATTCGAACAGCAACGTGAACCTCAAACACCAACACCTCGGTGACCTCCTTGAGGAAAAAGGACTCGACTGGAAAGTCTACGCCGAAGACTTCCCCGGAAAATGCTTCCTCGGCACCGCCAAAGGCGCCTACGCGCGCCGACATGTTCCCTTCCTGAGCTTCACCAACGTTCAAAAAAACTCTAGTCGATGCGCCAAAATCATGGGGACAACGACCCTCTTATCCGATTGGAAAAATAATAAGCTGGCAAACTTTAATTTGATTATTCCTAACAACAAGAGCAATGGCCACGATACCAGCATTAGCCACGCCGGCAAGTGGTTAGCTGAAACTTTCGAGTCTCAACTTCAAGTGCCAAACCTCATGAAAGACACCCTCCTCATTATCACTTTCGACGAAGGCAGCTACAAACTAAAGAACCAAATTTACACGATTCTAATTGGTCCTTCTGTCATCGAAGGCACCACCAACAATGATAAACACAATCACTATAGCTTACTACGAATGCTGGAAGAGGAGTGGGCTCTTAACTCCCTCAATAGAAATGATTTAACCGCGAGCTCCATTCTGCAAATTTGGCGTTAACGCTCCATCGCAGAGGGACTCATCGCAAAGGCACTGGGACGACTTCTTTCAAATAACGCTGAATCTCGGTGCCCACCGACCGCATCTGAAGATCAAAGCCGAGCCATGATTGATTCATGGCTTCAACTTTCCCCTGGCGAACTTGATTCTCTAATTCCTCAGAGGCACGCCTCAAATCAGTGGCACCAATATAACCCGCCACAGCTTTTAACGACAATAAAAGACGTTGAGCCTGAACCAGCTTTCCCTCCTGCAACCATTGCCGCAACTGGGCCGCACTCCCACCGTAGTCACGCAGGAACTTTTCAGACACCTCAGACAACAATGTTTGATTCCCTCCCACATTCTTGAGGGCCAACTCCCACTGAATCACGCCCAAAGGCTCTTGCGAAAGTTCAGACTCTGAACCCTCAACCGCTCTCATAATGGGATTGCACCAACGCGACAAAGTCTTAATCAATAACTCGGGTTCGACAGGCTTAGTCAGATAATCACTCATTCCAAGAGCAAGACAACGCTTGCGCTCCTCGGGCAATGCATGGGCCGTCATCGCAACCACCGGTAAATCCTTCCATTGCGGCTGCTGACGAATGCGTTGAATGGTTTCATAACCGTCCATCACCGGCATCTGTAAATCGAGAAGAACGAGGTGAATAGGCTCACTCGACTCTTGCAAAATTCGTAGGGCCTCGACTCCATTCTGGGCCAATATCACCTTTGCCCCAACCTTTTCCAGAATATCACGCGCCACCAACTGATTCACTTCGTTGTCTTCTACCAAGAGAAGCTGACGCCCTTCCAATCGCAGATAACTCTCCCCACGATTCACTCGGCGCAACCCGGACTTGAACGCTGAGCCATCGGTGGCCAGCTCCTGCAGGTTTCGCAAAAACACCCATGGATAGGTGGGACGCACCATCCAATAATCCACGCCAAACCCAATTTCACTCCCAACGGGAACGTTGGCTCGCGAAAAATCCATTAAAATCACCAGACGCAACCGACTGTCTGCGCTGCCAAAGGATTTTTTCAAGTTTCCCAAGTAATGACGAACGCTGTCCTCTGCCCAGGTCATTCGATCCACAAACACATGATGAACAGACACCGCTGGATAATGTCCACCGTCCTCGGAAAAAACCCTTATAAACTCATTTAAGTTTGGTAAAGCTCGCCCCTTAAGCTGAAAACTCCCCAGTAATTCTTCTAGATTACTGCGAGCCCGCGCATTCTCTTCAATAAACCATAGCACCACATTCTCTGGAAAAGATGTTGGCATGGCCACTAAGGGCTCATTACCAGTAATATCCAATATCAATTCAAAAGCTAATTTCGTTCCCACCCCTAGGGTACTATCAATGGTAATCGCCCCCCCCATCATCTCGACCAGCTGGCGGGAAATACTTAATCCCAGGCCAGTTCCCATATACTTTCGAGTCGATGAGGAGTCTCCTTGTATAAAGGGTTGAAACACTCTCGCCGAATCCTCGGCACTCAAACCAATCCCACTATCTTCAACTGAAAAACGAATCTTGGCCTTATCCGTATCAATACGCTCCAACAACTCAACCTTAAGAACCACTTCCCCACGATCCGTGAATTTAACTGCATTGTTGGCTAAGTTAGTTAAAATTTGTTTGATACGGAGATCGTCACCACGAAGAAATTTGGGAACCAATCCCTTCACCTGACAAAAGCAACGGAGGCCTTTTTCTTCTGCTGGAATCCGCACTAGATTGAAAACATCTTCAATCAAACTCTGAAGTGCGAACTCACGTTGTTCCATCTCCATTTTTCCGGCCTCAATCTTAGAAACATCCAGAATGTCGTTGATAATCCCTAACAGACTCTTTGCCGAAGCCCCTAGTCGCTCTATGTATTCAGCTTGATCGACGGATAGAGGTGTTTTTGAGAGTAAATAAGCCATCCCGATGATAGCATTCATTGGCGTTCGAATCTCATGACTCATATTCGCCAAGAAAAGACTCTTTGCCTCATTGGCCTTCTCCGCCTCTTTTCTGGCTAACTGCAAGTGATCATAAGTGACCTTCCAAGGAGTAATGTCTTGCACTTCAGCCCAAAAGAGAATTTTTCCGGAACTAATCACTTTCACTCGACGAAACCCAATCAAACACCAACGGCTCTCTGACGGATGAATGGTCTGCGGATGAATGGTCTGCGAACGAACCACCAATGACGGTTTGACATCGCTGCTCTCATCAGCCATTGATGGCAGGACCTCAAATTGTCCCATTAAATCAAGAATGTTTTGGTTTACTATGGAGGCGGGGTTTACGTTCCCAAGATTGAACAAGTCAATAAATGCAGGGTTCACTTGCACGAGGTGGCCGTCGGGTTCACATAGAAATAGGGCTTGAGAAGAATAATTCCATCCGGTGCAAGAGGAGCTCTTTGTCTCCTCACAGAGAGAATCAATCTCCCCGATTTCAAGCATTTGAATTTTAGCTACAAGGTCATCCCATCTCGACACATTAAGTGCGTCGTTAACCTCAGAGTTTAAAATATTCTCCATGAGTTTACTTAAATGACGCTTCATTGATGTGCACTTTCGAGAGAGTTAAGCAGAGAGAATCACGTACTCCCGACTATACAACAACGCGATAGCCCTCACCAACAACTGTTTGAATTTGGACTTTTGAGTTATTGATTTTCTTCCGGAGGTGTCCAATATGAGTATCTACGGTTCGATCCGTAACATGCATTTCCTCACCCCAAACTTCTTTAAGGAGGGCTGATCGCGATAACACCTGACCATGGGCCTGAATTAAATTTAATAATAACTTAAATTCCAATGAGGTTAGAGCAATGGTTCCATTACCCTCTTGTTTTTCGATCCACACCTTTTGTTTAGGCACTGAAATAATGAGGTCTCCCATTCGCACATTTTCTAGAGACCCTTTTTGTGAGTCAATCTTCCGGAGCTTAGCCTCGATACGCGCTAAAAACTCTGGTGCTTCGAAGGGCTTCACGATGTAGTCATCGGCACCAATCGAAAAAGCCCAAACCTTTTGCGAAGTATCATCGTGGGCGGTCAAAATAAATACGGGGGTCGTCTTCCACTCGGGAATAGAGGACAATTCTCCCAAAAACTTCAGCCCATCGCCATCAGGCAAGCCAACGTCGAGAGTCACTAAGTCATAATGCTTTTGACTCAAGAGGCGTCTCGCCTCCCTAAGATCACGAGCAAAATCCACTCGATAAGCCTTAAGTACCGACTCTAACATAAGAATCATTTCGCGATTGTCCTCGACACACAGTAATTGCTTCATTTTACGTCCCTTAGAATATCCCTCTAAAAACTTAAATTTCCTAAACTTTGTCAAGCAGACAAAGGTCCATAACCCTTGTAAATACGTTAAGTTTTCTTAACATGTCTACCATATAAGCATATCACCCTATGTTTTGCCCACAAAACTCAACCTAGACTCAAATTTGAGAGAAGGCCACCGAAAAGGACTATAACGAAAATCGCATAGAGTTATCTAAAATTGGTTCATTGAGGAGGCTTGCCAGTGTCGCAATCGGGAGCACGGAAATTCAAAAAGGGAGACTTGCTTTTCTCCGAAAACGAAACCATTTCGTCGCTTTTGTTTATTCAGTCAGGGCGAGTCAAATTATTTCTACCTCGAGGTAAAGGTATTGATTTTCAAATCATGAATGCCCCGTTCGTCACTG
>JBILOD010000477.1:0-3524 GCA_044374645.1 Pseudobdellovibrionaceae bacterium
GTGTTGATGAGTGTTGCATTGCCCTGATTCCCTGAGGATCTGCGGTTCAAAGTGAATCTCTCCTAGTCCTTCAGTTCGTAGGAAAGTGATCATTTCGTCGATAAACCCTACAAATTTACTGGCGGTCATACAGTGTCTAGCAACGCCAAACTGATATCCTGCAAAGAGATTGACGGTGAATTCGCTCCCTTTTCCAGGTTTTGAGCGAACTTCGATTTTTCCATTAATCTCGCTTAATAATGCAAAAACAGCATCGAGGCCGATTCCACGGCCACTGATTTCTGTGACATTGTCCTTGGTTGAAAACTCGGGTTTAAAAATTAAGGAGAGGATATCTGAGGACGTTAAAGAATAAACGTTCTCTGGTTGAATTAACCCTTTTTGGAGCGCTTTTTCGATAACTTTATTTTCAGATATACCGCGACCATCATCAGTCATAGTTAGACTCAAACGATTCTCTGAATCGATGGAGGAAGTGATTTTGATCTGGCCCTTGGCCGGTTTGCCGGCCTGTAATCGTTCCGCTTCACTTTCTATTCCGTGATCAACGGCATTATTCAGAAGATGAAGTAAGGCTTCTTTGATAAGATTGCTTACGGCATGACTGACCACAATCCCATCCCAGTGGAAAGTCAGTTTGGCAGTTTTGTTTGTGGCAGCAAGAACCCTTTTGAACTGTTCAAGGAGAGGAAGTTCGAGTTGAGCGAGTTCCACCATATTTTGTTTTTTGACTTTAAGGATGAGTTGCTCAGTTTCATAAACCCGGGCCGCGTATTGAAATTGACTGTTGATCTTATCGATGGTGTTACCCAGTTGTTTCCATTGTTCCAAATGAAGGTTGTCCGTAGTCGTGTGTAATGGTTCATTTTTGCGTCCCGCATCAGACTCTTCTCGCGCAAAGATAATAGTGCGATTGACCGCACTCCATTCTCTTTCGACAGGCCCTAATCGCTGACTGATTTCTCGCCAATGTTCAGGGTTTTGCTCGTTATGAGAAAGTACAAACTCTTCGAGGTCGTGAATGAGTTTAGAAAGGTCATTAAACGCCACCGCTCGAAAGTTGCCTTTAAGGGCATGTAGGGTTCTCAAAAGATCTTTGCGATTTCTTTTTTGTAAGGCCAAACTTGCCGACTCAAATAGTGTGCCGATCTCACTTTGCATTGTGAGGGCGTATTCTGGGCTTACGCTACGAACTTGGAAAAGCCGTCGTACGATATCATCTTCTAAAAGATCGAGTTTGGCCCGTTCGCGTTCAAGTTGAACCCATTGAGTTTTATCTTCAAACACCACGGTGACCCGTTCAATGAATTCGCCATTAAGAACTGGTTTATAGTTGATTGAAATCCATCGATCGATGATTTGCCCCTCGGAATCCTCACTCATTGAGTGTAGTTCAAGAGGCAAGTTGCGAGCGATGGACTCAAACTCCGAATAGGTTTTGCCGATGATTGATTCAAGTGCTTGAACGGCATTGATTTCGGCAATAAAGAGCTCGTCCTTTGCTTCGACCATTAAGGTCTCTAGGAGCGTTTTTCCAACAAAACTTCTCTGCCCCATGATGCTATTGCTAGTCTCAGAAAATAGGTCCTCTATGAGCCCGCCTGGGCCGAGTGTCACGACGCCCAAGGGAATGGCCGAGAAAACCCCAGCAAGACGTCTCTCGGAATTTTTTAGGGCTGAGAGATCTTGCCCAAAGAGTGAGTAAAGCGGACCTTCGCTGGTTTCTAAGTTGAGCCGAGACAGTATAATCAGAAAGGGTGACTGGGTGATGCCAGTCCGCATGTTTAGTTCAAAGGATTGGTTTTTTGAAGGAGCGGTCGAATGAGCATTTTGCATAAAGCTGACTAGGGTGTTCAATTCAGCAGGGCTAAAAAGACATCTAATATCCTGGCGATAATACCCCCACAGAGTCAAACCCATCATTTGAGCCAATTTTTTATTACAGAAAAGTAACTCGAATTTTGAGTTAAAGATCGCGAAGATTCCGTCCATATTTTCGATCACCGACTCCCACTGTCGTTTAGCGCTCTCGATTGCGAGAAGGATTCCGTGGTTTGCCTGCAATTCACTATTTAACGCTCTCAAAATAACTCCACATCGTTGGTATTTTGCGCCGAACTGCTCACTAGTAGAGGATTCATCGTTTTAAGAATCGAATCATTGAAAACAATCGCTTCCAGTGAGAAGAGAATTCGAAAATGAATATGATCAATTGCCCACACGGAGAAGAATGAGAGTTTTTCTAATGGAGGTCTTAGGTAGATTTCATCGAAACCACCGGTAATCAGAGGAAGACTAACCCCAACCGCGGTATCGCCGAAAGACTGTTTGATGCCACCCATGCTGAGGTTACAGAGCTCGCGAATTCGGTCAAAGGCCAAATTGACCGAATCATCAGTTACTGGTTGGGTTTTAGTGAAGGCACAAAAGCTTTCGCCAAAATGGCATTTAAGTGTAAAGCGAAATTCTTGATGAGCTAATTGAATTAAGCAAAGCCATCGCTCATAGGTGCATTGGGTGGGGAAAACATCTTGGGAAAGTTGGAGTGATTCTCCTGGCCCTAGCAGCCAGCGGAGACGGTTCATTGTGACGGACTGGAAAGAACTGATCGTAGTTTGATAGTCGTTTTGCACTGATGACTCCATGAATGGCTACAATTATTTGACCACGATTCATGGAGTTTATCAAAAACCTAGGTTGCTCGTTGACCTAGATCTAGTTAGCCAAAAGTCTGTCAATCCTTTGTCTACTCAAATTGCGCAAATTCAGAACCAATAGGGCAACCCATGTCCTTAAGGACAGCATTGGCAGATTTTATCTTTTGAATTGCCGAATTGAATTTTTCTAAAAACTCTGGAAGATTAGTTGTTGTCCCGGCTGAGTTTTTTAACTCTGATAGGTAAGCGTAGCGGGTCATTTGAATATGACCGCACTGATCAACGCCTTCTTCGCTATCCAAAGAATAACCTTGTGCTAAGGTGAGAGAAGATAAACCTAAAACTGCTATAAATAGAACTTGTTTCATTTCGTACCTCTTAAACCTCCGGTTTCTTCAAAAAGTGTGCCTCCGGGGAATCGATCCTATTGTCTATAACGTGGACAGGAGTGCCAAAAATTGGCGCTGCGAGCAGTGAAATGTCCTGTTTTAGAGAGCTTATGCTCTGAAATTCACGACTGATGCTTTAGTTTCAATAGGCTATAAGACTAATTGTATCTGGTCCAATCCATATTCAGCGATTGGCGACGTTCGATGGTGAGTTCAGAGGTGCTGATTTCTTTTGGAGGGTTGATGCTCTGGCTATCTCTGAATTGTACTGATTTAAGGGACCACTGACGGGGCCATTGGTCTTCGACATTCTGGAATGAAACTGAAAATTCGTTGTTCTCGCCAAATGGAAATGTTCCATCGCCAGGAGTTTCTTTGAGAATCTTGGCGGGGGCGAAGCTCACTGGAGTCAGATGCTTAATATCATTTTCAGCGACCGTGCAGGGTAATTCAAAAACCATAGTCTGAGTGGAAGGCG
>JBILOD010000478.1:0-3523 GCA_044374645.1 Pseudobdellovibrionaceae bacterium
TAGCCACCATTTTTATATTTCAACAAAATTGCAGTCGCGTCGGATTTTCCCCTAAGAAGCGCACAGACATCTCCAGCGAGCAAACCCCAGACCCAGTCGATGAAGACGTCGTGGCTCAAAACACAGGAGCGCCACAACCTGCAACCACCGCTCCGAAAAGCTGCCCATTCCCTGGACAGCAATCTTCCGAACCAAATATCGAACATGGCAAAGCTCGCTTTTTTGCACAACCAGACAGTGAATTCCATTGCGATAAACTAGAGCTACGAAGCTGCAATGATGGAGTGCTTTCCGGCTCTTTAACGGAACGGACTTGCAGTGTGGTATTTAATGATTCAGCGGTAGAAACTTTTAAAAACTGTGATTCTGCGCTCCTGAAACACGGAGAGATCTCTATTCGATTTGCCTCCGAATCCGTTCCTGTTGGTCAAACCTGCGTCGCTCAAGTTCGAGGTTGCGATGATGGGGTTTTATCCGGTTCCAATCAGTACAATTTGCCTTCGTGCCGTGTTGAGAATGGCACTACTGGCCGCAGCTGCTCTCTGACGTGGGACCAACAAACTTTACAATTACCCCACAACTCCAGGGTCTTTGGATTTGTGAAAAATGCGGTTATGCCCAATGAGTCCTGCAGCTTCTCTACCATCAAATGTATTGATGGCACATTAAGTCCTGGGAGCCCCTCGATCTCTTCAGGCTGTCGAGAGAAAAACATCGACGAGCTACCCAATGGATATTTCGATACCGGGCACGATAACAACTCAGCCAACATATCGTTCGCGTACAAACTGGAAGAATCCTTTCAAGGGCCATTTTGTGTCGTCGAATACTATGCCACGAATCAGTGGAAGGCGCTTCCTCTTCGAAACAACCAGACTCTTAACTGCACAGGGGCTGCAGGAAACATTATCAAGGGTTCCATTGATTTATCCGCAATCACTAATTTTCATTGGCAGACAACCACGACAGAGGGTGCTACCCGGTACGGCCTGCGTCTCCGCTTTAACATTAAGGATCATACAGGATTGAGTCTGAAGACCATCAGTGGACCTAAGACGATCGATTGTTATACACGAGCTCAAGGTTCTCCGTCACCAAGTCCAATGATTGATGAGAATTGTAATGGCCAATTCGATGACCAAATAAATGGTGCCTACTATTAAAACAATTTTGGTATACTTTTTGCTGGATTCTTTTATGGATATCCACAAGAGGAGTTTATCAAATGCACCCAAAGTTAACTCGCATGACATCAGTGTTAAGAATTCTACTCTCCCGAGCCATGATTGTTATGTTTTCGTCCTTGGGTGTTTCTCAAACTACAGACACAGCGACCTTAAAAACAAAAAGCCCACGTTTTAAAGGAAAGTCCAGTCGACATACACTCATTCGTCGAGCTCAAATTCGGCAACAAACTCTCAATAATTTTGACAGCTCTTTTGCAAAAACAACCCCCTGGAACATCAGAACGGCCCCCGCAACGTTCTTCCTTCAGTGGATTACCTTGGATTTAGCCTATACAACCACTCAACATTGGTCCCTGGGCCCTTCGCTCATTTTGTACAGTGCACCCGATAACTCTAAAAGTGGAATGCTTTTTCCAGCGATGCACGGGATGGCCTTTGGTTTTAATTTAAATTATTATTTTGATGGCGTAAGTGTCGATAATTGGTATTTAGGCCATCATAGCTATTATGAATCTTATTCCCTTGTCCCCCATGGAGGGATCGACGGAGACAAAAATCAAGTGGATGGCATACGTAGCAATCTCTTGGCCGGCTATCAGTGGCGCTGGCCTCAATGGAATCTCATTTTTGGTGGAGGCCTAGAGTTAGTCTCTCATCGCATCGAACGAACTAAGACGTCGTTCAATGGCGACACCAGCATTACTAATGATCAGAGTAGTAATGTTATGCCTGTTCTTGAACTTAAAATAGGATGGTTTTTTTGACCGCGAAAACAAGTGATCAAAAGACATTACGAGCTTCACGCAATGATTTGAAGGTCTCTAATCCCATTGGTTCCATTAGGCTTCGCATAAACAAATTTGATTGAAGTTCCTCAGAAAGCCGTAACGGCACTGTTGGTTGACAATTTCGGCGCAACGCCCGCACCTTAGTGGCTCGCACCGAGAGCGCCTCTAGGTCCGGCGCCTGCACTAATGAAAACTCTAAATTTTGTTGAGTGTATTCGTGAGTGCAAAAAATATGGGTTTCCGGTGGTAGAGCCGAAATCCTTTGTAGTGAGCTAAACATTTCCTCAAACGAACCCTCAAAAAGACGTCCACATCCAAGACCAAAAAGCACGTCCCCCGAAAACAACAAGGAATGCGACTCAGTGTGAACCCAATAGGCCAAATGATCGTGGGTATGGCCAGGTAACTCCAGCACCTGAACTGTGAATTCACCGAGGGCCCATGAGGTATTTTGAGTGACCGCTGTGGTCAACTCGGGAATGCGCCCAGGAATTTGGGCGGATCCCCTCACGAGAGCGGAAAAGGCCGTTTTCAACTCTTTCACACCCTCCACATGATCGCGATGATGGTGAGTCACCCAAATCTCCTCAATTGGAAATGAATGGTTTCGCAAAAAGTTCAACACCGTGGTGGCATCACCAGGATCGACAACGATCGTTTGTTTAGAATGGTGTTCCTGTAAAAGAAATATATAGTTGTCCTGCAAGCAAGGCAAGATGGTGACCTCTAATGAACCAAAAATGTGGACCCATGATTCATTTACCGAAGAAGGTTTGCCCAGTTGTTCCATATTGATTCTCCCAACGTCTCCACTAAAATCAGACAATCTGAATGCTCCATCGTTTTAGTCAATAGAAACTGTCGCTTTGGAAACAAGCTCTAACAACATTGGTGTGCTTTACCACTCTGCAATAACTCAATAAATTTGCTCGATTTATCCAAAAAAATATGTTTGCCTCCCCTCTGCGCATTGAAAGATAAACTTGGGGGGGGGGTATCATGTTGTTGGATCTCAGCAACAAAAGAGTTTTAATTTGCGGAGCTTCACAAGGGATTGGAGAATCAACCGCGAGACTCATGGCCAAGATGGGCGCCGAAGTTATTTTACTCGCTCGCAATCGAGAAAAACTTGAAACGCTGAAAAATCAATTATCCGTTCCCAATCAACAACATCATGAGATCCTCGCTATCGATCTCACAGACACACAACACCTCAATGAACATTTAAATCGAGCCCTCTCCCGTGGTCCCATCAGTGTCGTCATTAATAACTCAGGTGGCCCCAAGGGTGGGGCTCTTCTCGACGCCACCGATGAAGACTTTCTTCTGGGATTTCAAGCTCACATTCTGGCCTCATCCCACATCGCGAAAAAAGTAGTCCCAGGAATGAAGGAGCAAAAGTTCGGTCGCATTATCAATATTATTTCTACCTCGGTGAAGGCTCCTATTGCGAATCTTGGTGTTTCGAACACTATTCGCGGAGCAATGGCCAATTGGGCTAAATCCATGGCCACCGAATTAGCTCCGTACGGTATTACCGTCAATAAC
>JBILOD010000479.1:0-3520 GCA_044374645.1 Pseudobdellovibrionaceae bacterium
GGAAAATAAAAGATTTTTAATAGCGAACGCGAACTGCAACACCCATGCTCGTCGGTACTTTTTTGAAGCACGGAACAAGTACACACAGAGCGCTGAATATTGCTTGGATCAAGACCATGAGATTCATAAACTTGAGGCTAAGGGTAAGGGAAAAAGTGCGGACGAACTACTGAAATTACGAGCGAAAATGAGGCCCCTCTTTGAGGCCATGAAGAAAAAAGCCGAAGAAGATATATTCAAGTATCCAAAAGATAGTAAGCTGGGAAAAGCAATGGGATACCTTTGGGAAAACTACAAGGGACTCACATTATTTTTGGATGATCCAGAGGTTCCCATCGACAACAACTCTCAAGAACGGTTGCTGCGAAGTCATGTGGTTGGAAGAAAGACGTGGTATGGGACCCATTCGGAGCGCGGAGCGAAAACCGCTGCAATTTCGTTTACCATCGTTGAGACCTGCAAACTCAATAACGTGAACCCATGCAAGTATTTTGAAAAACTGGTCCAAGATCTTTTAAAAGGCCAAAATCCTTACACTCCCAATGATTTTATCAACTTAACTAAAATCTGAAGGGTTCCCCTGATGATTTACATTGTATATAGAACGATATGCTCATGAGTTCAACTATCTTATGAAGCGAACGGATGGGTTTTTGTTACTCATCTGAGTAGGTGTCTTTGTTATAGGCCACAGATTTGATATTGCAAAGGGCCTTCCAAATTAAGGTTTTTAAAATTGAAGTCATTCCATGCCGCACCACCAATAGGGCACAAGCCGATACAACTGCAAGCCTTGTCAATTTGGGCCTTTTTCTCGGAACTCAAATCTTCCCAATTTTTACCTTCAATCATTTCAGCCAGTGCCGATCGAACGGAGTTAGCACGTGCTTTTACACCAGGTTCACCAGCTTCCAAATCATCTTGGTATTTTTTTTTCGACTTAAGTAGAACCATTTCAACTCCCACTAAAGATTCCGTTGTCCATGATTTATCATTTAGAAAGCTGACAATGAGACTCTCATCACGAACTCCAATTTCACCAAAACCTAAAGCAACTTTCTTTCCCTGAGAAAGTCTTTCAGTATTAAGCTTCTGACGCTTGAGAGAATCTTCACGACTCTCACCCCACTTTCTGTCGTTTTTCACTTTTACAAGTTTCTCAATATTGTCAAACCCACCCTCCGATTCCCTTTCACTTTTTCTAAATTGCGGATGAGCGAAGTTTTCAACGTTGTCTTGTCGACCTCCCTTGACCGATTGATCGAGATTTTTAGCAGCTTCCGCCACCATTGGAGCTCGAATACCAGTTTTGGCAGCCGATTTAATACCAGTTTTGGAAGCAAAACTCAGCTCCGTTTCACCTGCGATCCATCCGCAGACTTCGCCTACACATTTTGCCAAAGTTTGTGCTGTATTTCCAGCCGCTTTTCCAATGGCGGATTTTGATGATCTGGTCGCCTTAACTGCCGAAGCCAAACCTTTCGTTCCAGTCGCCGTTGCGACGGCAGCTCCGATGACTTTACCAATACATTCGCCAGCCTTTTCTGGAGAGGAATTGGGTCCCGAAACACTTTGGGCACATTCCTTTGCCGCTTCAGAGATTGCATCAGACATAGTTTTGCCAAATTTGATCGTCATACAGCCTATCCATTTAACCTCGTTCCCATTGTGAGTTTCATAACAAGCACGAGCGGCACCTTTCAGCGTTTTACCCATACCTATCCAGGTATCTTTTTGCGCTAATGCGGAAAGAAGATCCCATGTTGCGGTCTTAAATCCTGAAGATTCGCCTTTGAGAAAACTTAAAGACTGATCCCAATCTTCCTTATAATCACGCCAAAAAGAACTCTGAGATTTCGTCCGTTCTAGTATTTCTGCAATTTTGAAATTGATGACCACCGCTGGATCGGCAAAAGGGCCATTGCAAAGTTCAGACGGGCGCCTAAATCTTCTGGGTCTATTTACGTCATATTTATCCATCAACATTCCGCGATCCAATCGATTCAACCAAATCCGTTGACTGCCACTAGTATAACTCAGGTTCACTCGACCAATCATTTCGTCTTCCGAAAATGCCTGTTTTGCTGCCTTGGAAGAGAAAATTTCCCACTGAGCAAAGCCCTCCTTATTTCTGATACCTCTTCCATCTAACTTGAAAGTCAGGCCATTTGAATCGTAGCAATAAGCTTGCAAGCCACACGAATAGATTTTTTTTCCTGACAATCTCAAACAAACGAGTGCTGGATTCAATTCTCCTGAAAAGCAATTCATATTAACCTTGTCCATAAGCCCCCTATACATGGGAGCAAAATTCGGGGGTAGGGATTCTTGAGTGATCAAACTATTCAGGTCCCTAGTCATTTGGAGAAATCGTGGATTGGTACAAGATTTCGAATCATCCAAAATGATTTCATCTGATTCTCGAGTCTCTACTGCAGTTTCATTTTGATACTCTTTAGGTTCCCGAGTTTCAGCCACGGCGAACCGTGCCGTATTTAAAAGTAAAAGAAGGATAATTCGACCTGATATGGCTAATGGTAGATACTTCATATCTAGTTTGTCGGAGGCTATCCTATAAACATTAAGGAGAATTCCTAACTTTTGGTCCATGGGCCAGGCGAGAGTAAATAGCTGAACATCCAGAAACACTCAAGGTCTTAGCCTGTTGTGCTGGTTCTAAATGGGAGACTGAACCCACTGGTCCCCCTCGTTCCGGGACACTTTCGAATTTAATATCGCCTTTCGAGGGCATTTCAATGTCAGATTTCATTCCTTTTTGGATCAATTGCGACCCTTCGATTTGCTTTGAAATCATATCAACGGCCTGATCCCTTCGCTGCTTTCGTCCAGTATCAATGTCTAAATCGAACTCCGGCTTACTTCGTGCTTTTAAACCACTGACGATTTTATCAACAACATCACGATGTCTCTGCCAATGGTTTTTCATTGCTACAAGCAATACATCAGAGAGATCTTCATCCAAATAATCTTTCAAGGACTCTTTCGGGATTGAATTTAAATCTCTAAACTTGTTACGCATAAACACAGAAACCATTCGATCAACTTGTTCTGATGTCAAACTCTCAACCGGCGGCGGAGTCTTAGCAAAGGCATCTATAGTCCAGCAGGCGGGATATGCCATGCATTTTTCCCATGCTTCAACATAGTCTTCAACCAATGTTGATTGATTAATTACTTGGTTCTTTAAGCGCCCAATTAATGCGGTATCTTCAAATTGCCTACAAAGATTAGGATTCCTAGTACAAAATCTTTTTAATTCTTCCTCCCCCCGGGGGGAAAGTTCATCAAAAATTTTAACCATTCGACCAAGGTTCACCCCATCGCTAGGTCCACGGAACCCTGGGGTAAGGAGGTCATCAAGATATTTGGTTTCTAGTCGCGTTTTACTGATTGGACTCAAATCGACCGTCTGCAGAAAATCATGGTAGTAACGATTGTAGCGGGACTCGTAGTCTGCTCCAATCAGAGAATTTGCAACCTTACTTCGAAGCTCTTGAGT
>JBILOD010000481.1:0-3505 GCA_044374645.1 Pseudobdellovibrionaceae bacterium
CTATTTACTAAAGACAGGGTATTTAGATTCCGCTGAAAAAGTCCAACTTCTTCGTTGGCCGCGCTTCAACTCTCACTCAACGTAGGGGAACTACGCCTCGTTCGATTTGAAGCTTGCCGCCTTGAATTTGGCTCTTTTTCAGCGGAATCTATTTAGAGAAAAATCCAACAGCCACCATCAAGCAAGAGAAAGTTCCTGATGGGTTTAGATCGAAAATTCTGGATTTCGAGCAAATAAGGCGAATGATCGAAGTTGAAGAATCAACACGGAATCGGATCCTTTTAAAGATTTTGTACTATGCGGGCTTGAGAATATCCGAAGCCCTCAGTCTAACTCCAAAGGCATTTAGGTAGTCGAAAGATGGTGGAGCCTATATGACCGTGATGGGCAAGGGGACTAAGGTTCGCACCATATTTCTGCCGAAATTGAAGAGTTCATGAAGGCAACCAATATTGTGGATGAAGACTATCTATTCCATGGAAAAGACAAAAGTATTCCTCTGACACGGATGCAGACCTTTCGCATTATAAAATCAGCCGCAAAAAAAGGAAAAGGGGATCCATTGCCGAGTCCACACTGGTTGCGGCACTCAAGTGCCACACATGCGATTGAAAACGGAGCGCCCATTCATGTAGTTCAGCACTCCCTGGGGCATGCATCAATCAATACGACCGGAAAATTCTTGCACGCAACGCCGACGACATCGAATGCAAACTTCTTGAAGCGAAGGTAGCAGGAAAAGAAGCGCAAATGGCCCCCTCAGTTCCAGCCAAAAGCCGGTCACAAATGAGCTTTCGAGTGGCCCGAATCGAATATTTTCAGGAATTTGCTGATAAACAAGGCTTTTGGTTCAGCGATCGGGCGTGAATACTATTCAACTTTACAGATTTAGCGAGCCAGACAGGGATCGCAGCTTTCATGTTCTTTCCGCACAGGCGCCCCATATCCTCCCAAAGGCTCCTCAATACACTACTATACGGTTCATTATAGGTTGGCTTAGGGCCAGACTTACGTGAGCGAGGTTCAACTACTTTATCACCCAATATTCAGCACGCGTGTTTGCGACTGTATCCACTGTATAAACAGAACTCATTTAAAATGAAGTTTTTCTCCTTTTTAGTGCTTTCTTTATAGCGATCTCTCATGTTTTGGAGAAATGCTTTTTGTAGCTTGGTGGGCCTACGTATTCATCCTAAAAGGTTAATTTTTTTGAAGTAAAATCATCTTAAAAGGTTCGGTTGTTATGGCCCACCGAGCTTTCAAAGCTGCTATCGAAATTCTACTTTAGAGCAGAGATAAACACTTCTAATGTGCTCTTTTCTGGCTCATTTTCAGGGACATGTAATATGAGGCACTTCGGGCAAAGATATTGCAGGGAAGACTGCAGAAGCATGCCACATTTTGAACTCCTGTCTAAAGCGAAGACACTTTGGTTGGAAAGCACCAAGTGACATTGAAATCAAAGAAACTATGTTTCAATGCCCTGAAACCAGAAAGGAAATCTACCAGGCCACCAAGGCCGCAATTTCAAGGGCCCTGCTTGGCGCAGAAAGTGCAAGTGACAGGAAGATAGCGGAGCGAAAAGCAATATTGGATACAATAGAAGGCTTTGGACAAATAACAATAATCAGAGGCGGGAAGATCTCACAAGTCAGACCTGGAGTAGTTTAGTGAACGGAGTAGTTGGTAATCTCATTCGAAAGCATAAAGGGAAATTTCTCTCACTATTCTTTCTTACAGTAGGAATTGGACTATTTGTACAAACCGTAAGAAATTCTGTAACCACTACAGCCCTTCTATTTTAAATTTTAACAATAAACTGAACCTGTATGTTCAAAAACATGGAGTATCTAATGAAAAATGCGTTTGTTTTGATTATTTATTTATTCACTTTCTCTGCTGTTGCGGGTACCGACTACTGCCTCAGCTTAAATACCTCGGATTCGGCCGAGATGCTAGGCAGTTTTGAGACATCTGGGCCCCCATCTGAGAGCCGTTCCGTAAGTCTCAAAGATTCTGACGGTGAATTAAGTATTAGCACCACTCAAATGGCCAGTTATGGGATGTTCGAAGGTCAATTAAAACTAAATGAGGAGCTCCCTCGAAGTTTAAAAGTCGTCGTATCTAGGGTTACGGATAAGGGTCAAATGAAGATTATCTCCAGTGCGACCTTTAATTTGCCGAATGGAGGTAACATTGAGCTTTACGATTCGAAAGGGAAATCGTTAAATATTTATTGCGGGACGAACGATAAATAGTTTGCGATTTTAATACTAGCTTTTTGGCACTACTATTCATGCTTGCTTCAATTCGAACAGGTTGCTTGGCACAAAATCAAACTGTATAAATTTTCGACGTGTGTGAGGGGTGTTGCACCTGGTTTTTTCGGGTTTCACGCCTTCGTGGCTACTGCAGCTTTCCACATTCTAGAGCATGTTGGATGAATATCAGAGTCAGTGGTAAAAGCTATGACTGGTACAAATTGAGAGGTCGCTTAAATATAAAGGCAAAATCTTTTAAGTTGATGGTTCTGTTTGGAGTTACGCTCAACAGGCCAATGGCCCTTTCTTCTAAGGCGGACCTAACTGCGGTCCAAGAGGTTGGCACAATTTCATGACTTCCATTAAAAAAGCTCACACTGATTCGATTGAACCGCAATACCTAAGCACCACTTCGAGTTTTTCCCATTGATCGGCAGAGGCATTGGCAAGTCCTCGAAGTTCACTTTCAACTTTTAAATCCTCAACCGACATTTCGTGCAGCACTTCCTCAGAGGGAAGTGCCTTTGTTTGATTTTCTTTAGCCGGTGGTAACAGAGTCTCACTCTGAAGCGTGAGCCTTTTAGCTTCAAGATCCGGAACCTCCCCTTTTTCTTTGGGACGTCTTTCAGATTTGCGCCCAAAGATCAGCTTTCGAACCGAGGCTAAATCTTCGGTAAAGCCCGTCAAGAGCCGGGCCTTTTCCTGTTCTTCTTTGGCAATAATATCACGGAGAATATTTACTTGATCTTCAAGTTGCTTGCTAATGCTAAAACTATACTTCACCCAGGCTTGTAAAACCTCGATATTAGTTTCGCTATCTATCAGTTCCCGTGTTCGTTCGTCCATTATGGAGAATTTTATAGACACATTCCTTCAGGCAGTCGAAGCATTCCCATTGTGTCAGTGACTTTTTTCACAGGCGCACAAGCATTCTCACTGCGAATGGTACTGCCATGAAGAATCAAATTTAAGTCTGAACGGGTGATCTCGCCGAGTGCAAAGGCCTCTTTCGCCCGCATAAACCTTCCCGACTCCAAACGCTTTGCGAGCATTACTAAACCGCTGCCGTCATAATAAAGACACTTCACCCGCCGACGATTCTTGACCAGAAAAACAAAGAGATTTCCACGCTCCAATTTTTGATGCAACTGACTTTGCACAAAAAAACTTGCACCCACTAGAATTGTTGACTTAGCTATCGAAGTGATTTTCGTTTTTTAAAACTCAATAAAGAAACTTTATAT
>JBILOD010000482.1:0-3499 GCA_044374645.1 Pseudobdellovibrionaceae bacterium
TAGAGCGTTCTTAAAATCGCATCAAGATTTTGAAAAGCCTCGATCGGCAAAAGAATCAGGTACAGCACTCCTTGGACGAGAGGGCGATAGAGTTTTCGCAATGAAAATGACCAAAATGAAGTTGTGAACGATTTCTGTAGGCTCAGGAACAATTGGTCTATCGAACCAAAAATAAATGGAGCAAAGAGGAGGGCCATGACAATGGTCGAAGTCCTCGTCGGTTGTTCCGAAACAAACAACGCCCAGACGAACAAGGCAATCGCTCCGATGGGCACACAGCTGCGTCTTAGGTTGTCGAAAATCTTCCAGCGTGAAAGGGCCGAGAGAGGGTTTCTTTCTTTTCCATTTTGATAGGTTGGTACCCATGCAAAAAGCCAAGAGGCGATTTGCCAATCCCCTCTGGTCCACCGATGGTGTCGGAAGATATCAGTTAAGAAGTCATGAGGTTGCTCTTCGTAGAGTACAACATCGGAAACGAGGCCTGACCGTGCGTAACATCCCTCGATGAGGTCATGACTCAAGATGCGATTTTCAGGGAACCGATGCTCCATAAGATAGTGGAACGCTTTTAAATCGTAAATCCCTTTACCAATGAAGGAACCTTCATCAAAAAAATCCTGATAGATATCGGAAACAAGTTTGGTGTAGGGATTCACGCCGGGGTCAGGGTTGAATAAGTTAAAGTAGTAGCTTGAGGAGACAAACGGGACCGAACTTCCTATGCGGGGTTGCAGAAGTCCATAGCCACGGAGTATCTTTTTCGACGGCAGTTTGATTTGGGGCGTATTGAGGGGGTGGTCGATATTGCCAATCAGTTTGTGCGCGGAGCCCGGAGTGAGTTGGGTGTCCGTATCGAGAGTAATAATGTATTTAATGTTCGATAGGACGCGGGTGTCGCCTTCAATGACCGAAAACAGGCCAGTGACATCAGGTGTTTTTGTCCCGCTGAGCGAACGGAGAAATCGTCCGAGATCTTCGAGCTTTCCTCGTTTTCGCTCATAGCCCATCCACTTTTGTTCTTGTTCATTCCAACGCCGAGGGCGGTGAAAGAGAAAAAAACGATCTTGATGAGGTGGTCCATATTTATGATTGAGATGACGCAAACTTTGTCTGGCCTCTTCGACGAGCGGCAGGTCATGGGGTGTCGTTTCACCATCGGCATCGCGAAAATCGGTGAGGAGCGCAAAGTGGATGTTGGGGTCTTTGTTTCCCAAAAATCGAATTTCTAAATCATTGACCAAATCACGAACGGCTGGCGGATTGATAAGTAAAGTGGGAATCACGACGAGAGTACTTGCTGATTCGGGAACACCTTTGGAGTAGTCCATGCGGGGCAAATACTTAGGGCTGATCAATCGATGGAAGAATGCAAATATGAAGGCCAGTTGAAGTTGACTCGTCAACAATAGGGCGCAGCAAAACACCAAGGCATAACTCAGGGCGTGGGCGACAGGCTCAGTGATGAGCAGCGAGGTGAATGCCGCCGAGAAAACAAGAATCGTTCCCATCATCGTCACTAAGAAGATCGTCGATGAATGTTGTTTCATCCCCTCTAAGATCTTGTCTCCAATGGAGGGGGAAATTCCTAAATGATTGAGAAAGTCAGGACGTCCGCTGTCAATTAAGTAATAGCCTATGTGTTGGGTGACCGCGAATGAGTCGGGAACCTGATGATCTATAGTTAAAGTGTTTGAACTAGTTAATGTGGTTTCATGGTCTGTGTTGGTGAATTCTAGCAGTTTACTCGAAACGGTGCGTTCACTGAGGCGTCCCTTCCTTGCGATGAGTTCGACAGCACGTCGATATCGATCTCGAGTTTGGAAATCCATTTTCGCATAAACTCCAGCGGGATCAGAGCGCAGTGTCTTTTCTAGCAGGCTCTGAGACTCTGTGAAGTCCTGCCAATTGATTTGGGCAATCATGCGTAGGCTGGTGATTAAATTCGCAATGGTCATCTGTTCTTTAGCGAGCTGTTGGCTTTGTAAATGCAGAAGACTCTCTGTGGATTGACCGTTCTCTCGGAGTTTCATATCAACCCATTGGCGGACCAGTGAAAGGTTGACTGGTGAATCTTGATTTTGACAACAGCGTGAAAATTCGGCCACAAAGGCTGGTGTCAGCGTCGGTTCCGATTGTGCCATTTCACGAATAAGTTTCAATGTGTCGGAAGAGGGGGCTTTAGCCAAGGTTTGAAAGCGCTGAAACCAATAGAGCGCGTTTTGTTTGTCGAGACTCTGAGCAATCAAATCGGCGCACAGATGTCGAAGGTTTTCAATAGTCGCTAGGCGCAGCATAAGGGGAAGGGCCCAAAGCTCGCCAATGGTCAATTCCTCTTGGAGTTGAAAGTGATTGATGAACTGATCGAGGTCATCGAGATCAAAGTGGCCGTTCATATGTTTGACAAACTCGATAACGATATTAAAAATCCTAGGAACCTCTTTATAGGTTCCTTCATTGCTGATGGGCAGGCTTTTGTTATAGCCGACAGTGTAGTGTCGCTCAATGAGTGCCGTCTGCTCACGAATCAAGTAGAAATTATCCAGAAACCATTCCTTGGCCGGAGAAAATGAGTGCTCTTTGTCTGAAAGTTCACTCAGCATGTAATAGGACTGCAATAAGAGATGTTTATTCTCGCGGGAGCGGCGAAGGAGGTACTTGCCAGGGTGTCCTGTTTCAACTTGATAGAGATGGGCTAAGGCACTGGCATGATGCTTCAACTCAATCTTACGAAAAGGTCTACTTTCCATTGTGCTGGCTTTGTTTGTTCAAAAGTTTTTTGGCATAGCGTAGGGCATTACGAAGATGTACGTCTTCGGCACAGCATAACTTTTCAAGCTTGAGCATGATATCCCGGATTTTTCGCATCTGTTTTTTTGGTTTGAAATGATGGGTGAGTTTGACCAAATCGAGGTATTTGTCGAAAGGTGTTAATGATGGGTCTGAAGTACGGTTTCTTCTCTGATTGGTTGAATGAGATAGATTCGACGAGTTGGATTTTGTGGCCTCTTTGGATATGGTTTGTACCGCAGGTGTATGACTCATCGACGGTTTTCTCCTTTCCCGAAATTATTTCTGGAAAGGATAGGTCATAAATAGAATTTGCATAGCAATGTTTTCTTAAGCCTAAATTAAGAAAACATTAGTTATTGGTCATTTTTATTATGCCATTGGCAGCGGGACGTCCGTCCTTGCCAGGATGTACATCATTGGGGCCACAGGTTCCGGATTTACCACCAAGACCAGCGATTCCGGCAGATAAGAACCACCGTGAAGGTTTTGCGTCGTTGAGAGTATTCTCATGTTTGACTTGAATGACACCACCAGCGCCTGCGTCACCCGCGTCGCTGCCTGAGGTGCGTGGTAGATTGATTTCAAAAAGTCCATACCAGTGATCACCATATTGTTCCCGTGCGACCATACGAAATTCAGGGTGTGTAGAGGTAAATTGCAGCCATCGTTGAAACCACTCCTTGTGGTGGCTCAGCGCAAACTTAAAACT
>JBILOD010000483.1:0-3492 GCA_044374645.1 Pseudobdellovibrionaceae bacterium
CGTGAAAGAGTTCACTAGGTTTTTGCTTCTAAGAAAGCCCGATAGAACATTGATTGGAAAGAGGCCTATTTTGTTCGCCTTATTAGGCTCGAAGATGCTGCTGAAGTTGACAAATGGTCTCAAAAAAACAAAGGGTTTTCTACCCGTTTCGGTGATATGTAACTGACTTTGATCTAGAAGTCTTACTGCTTCAGCCTTCAGTACTATCGATATTGTGAAAATGTTAAAGTTTGTCGGTGTTCAGGTCGATAGATTCCGCGTAGAACCGGGAGGGTTATGGTGAAATCATCCGCGAAGTATGTAATTCAGTTTGTTGGGACTTTAATCTTATTGGTTACTATTCCTGACAATCTTATAAAGACTTTCCTCCTTTTGGGTTGGTGGTTTTTGACTTTCCAACCCTTGGAAAAAAAAGAGTGGATACTTTTTCTTCTGGGCAATATTTCATTTTCGATTCTTGATTGGATCAGTCTAAAGCATGGATTGTTTCAATTTTTAACGCCGAATCTAGGGCCTATGCCATATTTTGAATTTTTCATGTGGGGTTATTATAGTCTCTTTGCCTGGCGCATACTCAAAGAGAAAATACAAATCCCAGCGGAGATAGAACCCAAAGTATCCTTATTGAATCTTGTATTCACTGGACTTTTCATGACACAGTCACATAGTAATCCTCTATTGTTCGGTAGTGGAATAATTTTAGCCATCTCGATTTTTTTCTATCATGACAAAGATGATTTAAAGTCGATGTCGTTATTTTTGCTAATAGGAACGATTATCGAAGTGGTGGGAATACAATTTAAGATTTGGACCTATCCAGAACCGCACCTTTTTGGTTTGCCTCTTTGGTTTATCACGATGTGGGCAGGGGCAGGACTTTTCTGGCGCCGCATTTTCTTAGTTATGGTTGGATTGAAAGGTGATTCAAGGTTTCAGAAACCAGGTGTGCGATCCCCATCTCCAGTGAAAGTAGTGGTTTTTGCAATTAAGGAGTACTTTCGTAAAGCTAAGCTCAGTCGGAGACCTGAGACTCATTTAGTTATGGAGGATAGCCAAAGCGTTGAAGCTTTTACCAATCAAGGCAAGCTTTACTTGCAATCTGTTTACCATTTTAATGCCACTCAAATGGACTCCCTGATTCCAAAGGACGGTCTTGTTTTAGATCTTGGAAGTGGGTCTGCTGAATTCCTTATTTATTTAGCACAGTGTCGACCTGACATTCAAATTTGGGGTGTTGAATTTTCAGATGAAATGATAAAGTTAGGAGAAAAATCCATAAAGGAACGTGGACTGCAAGATCGAATTCATCTGTTGAAGGGTGATATGCGCATGCTAACAGCCATTGAAGGATCTCTTTTATCTAGAAAAATTGATCTCATTTCATCAATATTCTCATTGCACCACTTGGAAACGAGTAATGACTTAAGTCGATGTTTTGAGCAAATAAGACTGTTGAAAACGAAGCATCAATGTAGTATTTGGATTTTTGATCATACCCGCCCCAAGAGCGAAAAAACGGCTCACGAGTTTCCAGAACTTTTCACTCCAGAGGCACCTTTGGTATTTAAGAATGATTCCGAAGCCTCTTTGCGAGCGGCGTTTACAATGGAAGAAATGAAGGATTTGCTGGTGAAAAATCACCTTAATTTGGAGAGTCAAAAGGCTAAATTTATAATGCCGTTCTATCAGGTTCATTTCTGTTCTGTAAAACAGCATCATCAAAACTCTCAAAACCTCTTTAGAAAAAATCCCCAACTGAATAGGAGAGATATTAATAATGCCAAGTTTCTTAAGAGTTTATTTAATGAGATTCCAAATCGAAATTGCGGATGACCAAATGTTTACAAGCAAACCTAACACCTAATTAACTCGATCGCCTAGGGCGGGTTATAGATCAGGTAGGAATCCTGTTGAATAGGTGCCTCTGCGGACCAGAGAGTTTGCTTCATACACTGATTTTTTCAGTCTGACTTTTATGGGCGTTGAGCTTCTATGATTCCAAAAAGACAACTTTGCGTCTGAGTACCGTCAAGGAAAAGGATGCTTTGTTCTGATATCGATAAAATTGGTTATGTCATTAGATACCTGATTGACTTGATTCGTAGTTCAGCATCAATTCTATGATAGCTTGACTTAGTTTTGAATTCCCGAAAAAATGTAATATCTGAAAACATTTTTCTCGATTTCTGACATTAATTTTTAGCCAGGACAAGGGTGGGTTTCATATGCACAGAGTAATTTCTTATCTGAATATCTGGTCAGTTGTGCTTTTAGTGTTACTGGTCGGCGGATATAGTTGGCCCGTTGCTTCGTACGAGGCACCTTCCGTTGAATCAACTTCAAAACTCTATATTGGAGAGACCTTGCATCCAAGTAAGTTTACTCGCTCCTATTCTCTTACCGAGGATGTAGAAAATGGGAGAAAGGTTTTTCGATTATTCTACCAAGATAAGGGGGCTCTTCAGGATTTAGCATGGGAGAAGTCTTTTCCAATTTCTAGTGACGAATTGACAAGAGCGTGGCTTCAGAAAGTTCTTGTGCAATATTCACTGCGAATGGTCAGTCATTTTTCTACGATGTATGAAATAGTGCCTGATGTGTCCATGGCAATTCAGAATAGACCTGCTCCTGCAAAGATTTGGACCACTTACAATGAGTGGAATGAGAATTGGGAATCTAAATTCGGAGAGTGGGTATCACGTAACTTCAATTCTCGATTTATGGTCGATCTTAAACTTCCAACGGATTGTGCTGATGTTGCTTATTCGCTTCGATGGATATTTGCAAGGGTTAATGGTCTTCCTATGGCAAACCGACTTGGTGGGAGGGGAGTGCTTTTCACAAATGAGAGTATGAGAAAAGAGTGGTTGGCATTGCCAACTGATACAGATTGGAAAAAAGACCAAAGATTTATGGCAGCTCTCAAGTACTTGATTAGAAATACCTATACTCACACCCTCATGAGGGATAGTTATCCTGTTGCAATCACGGAGAAATATTTGACGCCCGGGACATTCCATATTTCTCTTCACGGCTCTTCCGGCCATACGATGGTTGTGGATAAAGTGAATGAGCCCAATGCTTTGCCAGTGAGCCTTCTTTACTCTACCACTCCCGTTCGCATCAGAGATCTTTGGGAAACCTTTTATCAGGAAGAAAGCGATCCAATTCCTAATGAAAGTGGCTTTTATAAAATTCGCTGGTCCAAAAAGGTGGGTGGCATTTGGCAATTACTCCCGGCGAAACTCATTCCTGGATATTCGCAAGAACAATTCGATCTTCCCTCGTCTGAAGGGCAATCCAAGAGAGAACCTCATTTTATCCGAGTTTACCGCAAATTACAGCCTAATTTTCAATTCAGTTTAATGTTGGAAAAGAGCTATGAAGAAATTCAAGCCCGAATCCAGGACCGAATTGATTTGGTTAAAGAAGGATATGATTATTGTGTTCAACATGATTGCGCGCCAGGAAGTGTCGGTGAAGAGGACTGGA
>JBILOD010000057.1:0-11792 GCA_044374645.1 Pseudobdellovibrionaceae bacterium
TACCGATGGGACAAATGCTATGACTAAGTCGTTTGAACTTCTGTTGGTTGAGGACGATCAGGTTTTAGGAAGTAACTTAAAGGAGCGTCTGGGCAAAGAAGGGTATTTGGTCTTTTGGGTCCGGACCTGCGCAGATGCGCGCAATGTGCAGAACCATTGGGCGGACTTTGATCTCGTGATCCTCGATGTGGGGCTCCCTGATGGATCAGGATTTGACTTGGCAACGGAAATTCGTCATCTCGCCTCCGTACCATTGGTGTTTATGACGGCTCAAGGGGACTCTGAGAATCGTCTTCGGGGCTATGAGCTTGGTGCTGAGGAATTCATTCCCAAACCCTTTCACCTAAAAGAACTCCTACTTCGAGTTCGGCACGTTTTTGAGAATCATAGTTTTGAAAAGACACTGACGGTGAATCAGGTGACTATTGACTGGCGCTCGATGGTGGTTCGTTCGGAAGACGGCGTTGAGGAACGTTTGACCTTTCGTGATTATCGCGTTTTGAAGCTCCTTGTGGATTCAGCGCCCCGACCCGTATCGCGCGATGAAATCCTCGATAAGGTGTGGGGCGAAGATCAGTACCCAAGTCCGCGTACGATCGACAATACGATGGTGCGCCTTAGGCAGGCCTTAAACGACGAGAGCGGTGATCTCATTCGTTCGGTTCGGGGCCTTGGATACCAATGGACCCGCTGAGCTTAGTGCCAGACACTAAATAGACCCTGTTGAAAAATAGGTTTTATTTAACTGCGGGTGACAGAAATTGTTAACTGCTTAGTAAATATTCCCACCGAGTAGGTCCAAAATTGAAAAAAAGTGAATCTCTGATAGAAGTTTGCAGTTCTACCAGAGGTCATTAATGATGAAATCCCAGTTTTATAAACAGATTCTATGTTTTACAGCCGTGGTACTCTCGCTGCTCGGTGCCGGAGTCAGTGGAAATGCCGAAGAGTTATGGATGGATTATGATTTTGCCAAGTTGGATTTCATTCCTTATACAAGCTCTTTTGTTGCCAAAAAAAAAGGTCACCTCTTTTATGGGAATAAGGGGTATAACGAGTATCAGCCTTTGGCACTTAAGGCTTTGTCTGAACCAATTGGAACCAAAGTCCTTCAGTCCTCTCTGAACCGGATGAGTTCAGTTTATGAACTTCCTGTCATTGATAAATTTGAATTGTTAAGGCGAACAGTTCTCAATGCTCAGTCAAAATCACGCTTGGACTACAATCGAAATGACTTGTTTAACCCTAAAGGCGAAACCTGGGAAGGGCTTTGCAATCAGTGGAGTGGCGCAGCTCTCGAGCCTGCAATCTCAAAGCTTGTGGCCAGCCTCGTCCCCGTCACTTGCGGTGATGTGACCCTGTATCCATCGGAGATTCGCGAATTGGTGACCACATTTTACGTGAGTGATGGCACCAAGGAATTTTATGGTACCAGAAATAATAAGGGTAGCTCGATTCGGGAGAATTTCGAGACGATTCTGGGGCACGATGATTTGCCCCCCCAATTATTTCATCAAATTGTTTTCGATAGGCTCAAAGACAATCAAGGTGTTGTTTTGGATAAGGAGCATAGTGATTCGGTTTGGAATCATCCGATTTACAAAGCAGACGCAAAATCTTCAGTTGCATTGAATCTAGATGAAGTCAATTTTCAGTCGCTCGTCGCTGTGCCTCTTGATTTTGTTTTTTCACATGATACTACCTTAGCGGCCAAACTCCGTAATTTAAGCGATGAAGAAAAATATCTCCGATTAAGAACGGACAAGCTGATTGAAGATCAAATAAACTTTCCGAAATGGTACGACAAATATTTTCGGCTTGATGAGGCGGCATTAAATCGCGATATTCATGGTTTCTATGAACGCAAGGTAAAGCTATTAGGTGCAGGTGGTGTGAAATTCGCGCATCATATTAACGCCCGAATGGTTAAAACGACTCTTTGGTTTATTGATGAAAGCCCTTTTGGCAGTGGTGGCCTAATGCCCGATACTAAGTATAGTGTCAAACGTGATTTCCATTATTGGCTCTTTGAAAGAGATCAAAAAGTTGTTGGATCTTCTTGGATCACTAGTGCACTTGAACGACCCGATTTCATTTGGGTTCCAAAACAGAAAATCAGCATGGAATCCGACATTCCTAAGATTTCGCCCCAAATGGGTGAGCTCTATGCAATTATTCGTAAATGTTCTCCTGAACCAGAAGTCGCAAATTTTTACCACTTGGTGGATGAGTCCCTTTTGGACAATCAGGTGGATGAAGTGGAGCGCCATCGAATTTTCGATTTATGGAGCCAGGTTAAAACGATGGTTGATAGAGAGTGGGTTCGCCAACGTTACGAAGGAGCTCAGGGTATTTCGCCTTCGGACTTTTAATACTCTTCAAATTTCCATTCATATAATACTGATCTGGCCCCGATTTGGTGGAGTCAACGATTTGTGGTATAAGGTGGCCCAAATAAGGATTTTAAATGACTCCAAGAGCCAAAAAAACCTACACGAAAGAGTTTCGAATCCAGGCCCTCAACCTTGCTAAGGAGCTTGGCTCATACGCTGAAGCTGCTAGAAAGCTTGCCTCATTTGCCTTCAGTCGAAGAAACGTAATCGCACACGTAGGCTTCGTCGAAGATCACACGATCCCAGTCTAAACAGCCGTCGGGTGCCCCGCGCTTGCAATTGCTTGGGGCTCTTTGGATAACTGCAGTTTCGTTATATCTGGCGAAGACCACGTTGGTCTTCAAGTCTTGAGAGACGACAAATGAAACTTTCACGCCTGCTCCGGTTTCACCCGTTCTGATTGGACCGTCATATTGAGCGCTGAAATCAATTCTTTCGTACGGGGTTCCATTGAACATCACGGAACCTCCGCCGGAACTCATATCGAGGTTGGGAGCCATCCAGTTAGAAATATTTCCTTGGTAATCGATATTTCCTATTTGAACATTCTTTACAGATATCGGGTACCTTCCGAACTGATCGATTGCCGACAATCTCACCGTAAATTTAGCGACGCCTCCAAAGCCACCGTTTAGGTTTCCTGGCTCGTGGCAAGTGAAATTAGCGTCCCCTTTCTTAAGGGTATGCAGAGGATTGAGGAAAGGAACTGGCAAACTCGATGCAAATGCATTGGCCACGAATAATCCTATGAAAGGCAAAAGAAATATGTATTTCACATAGACCTCCGAGGCGCATTAAACAGGAAGGGTTCGTGGTGTCAATATTTAAAATGCTTGCTTAATTTCGGAGACATGCTGTCGTTAAGAGAATGATAACCGCTTATTTGATGAGTAGTTTTTCGCTGGCTTTTGAAATTTCTAATATGTCTTTGTTAAGAAGACATTTGGCTTGCTAGCCGATGCTTCAAAAAGCTCTATCCTAAAAAACACATACTCCTTAAACTTGTTTAGGCTTGAAGGACATTAAAAAGAAATTAAGAAAGAATGCACTTAGTGAAAATTATCTATAATTCATGGTACAGTAGTAAAACCTTGTTTATTGTTAATTTCAAATTTTGGAGTGTCAAAGTGAAAGATCGTTCGAGAGATTTTTCGACGAGCGCCACTTTGGGCCGCTGAATGGGACCCGTAGCCAACGCGAAGTTGGCGAAGGGGGCCGCGAGCTCTCGGTCCTCCGGGGTAGGATACCCCAGTCAACCTGACAACAATACAAGTTTATTTATGCCGCTCGTCTATTGAATTTGCTTTGATGCTTACGATCTCGATGGGCACACTCTTCTAGAGACCTCAGGATTTTAAAAATTTCAGGATCTCGCCTTCCTCAGATTATTCCGAAGCGAAGCACTTGTCCTAAACATTTAAGACAATAGTCCTAACGACCTAATGATTCATTTTGTAAACTGATAGTGTTTGTGCCATTTTGATCCATCCTTGGATAAAGGTCTGTATCCATCGAGACGGTGTAGTGGATTTCAGTAAACCAGCCAGAATATCAAACTGGTGCCATCCTGCTACGGGGGCATGAGTTGGGACTTAATGTGATAGCCAATGAGGCGTCAATCTTTGGTCGGCGAGGCCTCTAGTTTTTCCGCCTTTTGCCGATAAGTAGGGTATGAAGAAAAACGGGATCTTTCTGGTTACAGCTCTAATGGTCGTCATCTTTTGGCAGTGGGCGTACTTTCAGCTCAAGGGCCACTATAGCGGACTGAGTGAGGCGCGACGCGAAGTGAGTGTTTTGCGTGATCAGGTTGTGCGTGCGTCTGTTCGGACCGAGCTGGTCCAATATCAATTTGATTTATTTAGACAACAGGTAGCTAAGACAATTCCAGAACTTAAGATACAGAGTGATCCTACATTGCAGAGTGAGCGTCGAGCTCTGGCGAGTGTGGTTCAGCAGCCCTCGGAAGAGTTCTTGATTCTCGCTCAATTTGAATCCTCGGTGGATGATTTGCGCGTAATGTTTGAAAAACAGCATTACAAACAGGTGATTCGTAAGGCTAAAAATCTTCTTGCCATTGATCCTGTGAGCCCCAATTTGGTCTCCGTCTATTTTATGTTGGCTGAGAGTTATTACCAAAATAATGAGTTAGATGCGTGTTTAGCGACGGCCCAAACAATGACTCATCTTTTTCCAGAGCACAGCAAAACGGGCTATGTTTTGTTACGAGTGGGATTGTTTTTGAAAGAAAAGAATCGTCTTGAAGAAGCACGTAATATGTTTTCACTAGTGGCTCATGCATTTTCGGCCGATCAGGATCTCCAGAAGCAATCGCAAAGACTCCTTGCCAGTACTGGGAGTGTCGAATGAAATGGCTGCGCTTCTTTTTTGTTATCATTGCTTTGAGTCTAGAAGTAAGAGTGAAGGCCTTCCAACAGGAACCACAAAGTTGTCTTTCAAATAGTGGGAGTCCCTGCTCGCTATTTACGAAACGTCCGCAGACCTTGCAGGCCAAAAAGTTTTCAGTGAGTTTGGCGGCGGGAAGTATACTTTATCGTGATCGCGCCGACGCTTGGAATTTTGTGACCGGCACACTCCGTTTCAAAACATCCGCTTCGACCGAAATTCAAACCAAGGTTGGGCGGATCACGTTGTTTCCCGGAATCCACTGGGTGCAGTGGCGCGAAGAAAGTCTATGGGTCTATTCGATCGAGGGTTTTGCTGAAGTGAAGTTGCAGTCATCTCCCCTCAGGGTCAATGTTGTTCCACAGGGTTTTTATAATTGGTTTGGTTTAATTGATCATCAGGGTTTGAATGAACAGGGAGTTCCACGAGAGCTTACTCAAAACGTGGTGAAGAGCTTTCTGCCTGGTATGTCCAAACATGCCGACCTAGGTTTGGTAGCCAAGGGAGAAGACCGTGCCATTGCCAACGCCGCCGAATTCTATAAAGACATTGCCCAGCATGTGCAAGACCAGGTCGAGTTACGAGAACAGCGTCTCGAGCGGGATCGCAATGCCCGAATTGAAGAAGAGCGCCGGATGCGTCAAATGTTTCGTCAAAAGTACCTTGGTCCAGTGGAGTTTGACGAAGATTCAATGGATTCACAGAATTAGGACCAGACAATCTCCTTCAATTTTGCTAGTCTCACACTAGATAGATTCTGAATCTTTCTCAGGAGGAGAAGGTGTCAAGTGTAAGTAATGAAAGTCGTCGTGACGATGTCGTTCGTCGAACGAAAGAAGATTATTATACCAAAGAAGCTGAGAATACCCGCAAACATAAAGCGGAACTCAGAAACCTCACGGAGCAATACCAAAAGGAAGTCGAAGAATTAAAGGCCGAGCATGCAGCCAAGGTGGAGCAGCTTGAGGGCTATATGAGGGGTCGATTGAGTCGGCAAGAAGTCGAACATCAAAATCAGATGCAAGACATGCGTGATGTGGCTTCCCAGCAATTGCGAAAGAAGATCGAAGAAAGTCAGACCATGCATCATGAGCAGAAGGACACATACGAGTCCGAATTGAATCGACAAAAGACAGTCTATGAAAACCAGCGTGCCCGTTTAGAAACGCAGTTTCAGAACGAGCTCAAAAAGAAAGAAGAAGCCTTTCAGAACTACTCCAAATTTGCCCAAGACGAGAGCGCCAAGACCTGGGATGAACGGAGAGAGAAGTTGCAGAAGAACACTCATGAGCAGTTGGAGCGTGAGCGCTCGAACCATCAGAATCAACTCGCTAATGTGAACCGCCAACTCACTGAGGTCCGAAAAACCAAAGACAACGATATCAATCAGCTGAAATTGCAAAAAGAGTATGAAAAGTCTCGTATAGAGCTGGCGAATCGTCAGAATCAGCAGAGTCAGGAAAAAATGAACGCTGCGGTACATGAGGCGATGGCTCGCGATACCCAAAGTCAGCAGCAATTAATCAAAGAAAAGTATCGCGAAGAGTTAGATCGGAAAATTGCAGCAATAGATGATTCACAATCCGATTTTCGAAAAACGACGAGCGAACGTATCAACAATCAAATCACCGGCCTTAAAGCGGATCTTAAGAATGAGCAAAATGAACGGGTGGTGGAGAAGACTGCATTGGATCGTCGGGCAGCCTTAGAGAAAAAGCATTTGACCCAGGACTATGAAAAACGCCTTGCTGATGAGCGTTATCAAAAGCAGGAGGCTTTGGCCCGAGTCAATCAGGAAGTTGATGAAGAAGTTAACAAGGCGGTCAAATCAAGGGATTCAATGCTCAAAGATCTGTCAGATGAACATCTTCGGCAGCGCGAGATGAAGCGCGCTCAGTCGGCAGCGCAGATTTCGCAAATGAAGAATGACATGCAGTCGCATGAGGATCACGTGACCCAGAGAGCCGATAGTAAAGTGGGGCGCGCGAATGAACTGGTGCGGCAGAACAATGTCCGTATGCAAAAGTATTACGGCGACAATTTAGATCTCATCAAAAAAGATTTCATGAAGGAATTGAATGATGAACGAATTCGACATATAGAAGAAAGGTCTGATCTCGAAGGGCGGCTCGAAAAGAAAATTCGCGATCGCGAAAGAGTTCTGTCCCAAGAGTTGGATCAAAAGGTTGTCATGTATGAAGACCGTCTTCAAGAGCAAAAGCACACTTTTGGTGACGAACTTCGTCGTAAAGACGAAGAATATCGCAGTCAACTTCAGGCTCGTGAACGGAACCACAAGGATGCAATGAAATCATTGGAAATGAAGTATCAAAATCAAATCCAACAAACAAAAGACACGTATGACGGTGAAATGGAAGCGATGGAAAAGCGCCATCGCGAGGAAATGAATCATTTAGCGCAAAAAATGTCAGAAAGACAAAAACGCAGTTAAGGAAAAAGGTTATTGAATATGCTAGCAGATCGTCGAGTTAAAATTGTTGCAACTATTGGACCAGCGACTTCCAGCGAAGAATCCTTGGAAAAAGCGATTAAAGCTGGGATGAACGTAGCACGACTGAATTTTAGCCATGGTAAACATGAAGATCATCTTAAAGTTATTCAGACTTTACGACGCCTTTCAAAAGAATTGCATGCACCGGTTACTATTTTGCAGGATCTTCAGGGGCCTAAAATTCGAGTCGGTCGGTTTAAGGATGGAAATATTCTCTTAAAGTCCGGAGAAAAAGTGGTGATCACAACCAGAGATGTACTGGGTGAGCCAGGATTGATTCCTTCTGATTTTAAAAACCTCCACTTAAGTTGCAAAGTCGGTACACGAATCTTGCTTGATGATGGTTTGTTGGAATTGCGTATCGATGCTGTGAATGGTTTGGATATGGATGCCACTGTTATTTATGGCGGTATTTTGAAGGATCGCAAAGGGATGAATGTGCCGGGGGCATTTCTAGCCGTCGACTGTCTATCTGAAAAGGATCTGAACGATCTTGAATTCGGGATTGCCAATGATGTGGATTATGTGGCGCTGAGCTTTGTTCGCCAAGGCAAAGACATACGAAAGCTTCGGGAACTCATTCAAGAGAAAAAGAGCGAAGCAAAAATCGTGGCGAAGATTGAAATGATTGAGGCCTTAGAAAATCTGGAAGAGATCGTGCGCCTCAGTGATGCTGTTATGGTGGCGCGCGGCGATTTGGCTATTGAAGTCGGTCAGAGTATTCTACCTGGTAAACAAAAAGAAATTATTGCCCTGTCCAATAAGCTTGGTAAGCCTGTGATCACTGCCACTCAGATGCTTGACAGTATGATCGAAAATCCACGACCCACCCGTGCGGAAATCACCGACGTGGCCAATGCCGTGCTTGATGGCTCCGACGCTTTGATGTTGTCGGCTGAGACCGCGAGCGGCAAATATCCATTCAAGTGTATTCGCACCATGCATGAAATCATTTGTGAGGTTGAGCGCGGGGACAAAAACTATTATCAGCTTTCACTCGAGAGCGATATGTTATCTCCGGCCGCGTCTATTGCTGCCAGCGCTTGTGTGTGCGCTCTTAAGTTGAATGCTGCGGCGATTGTTTGTTTAACGACCACTGGTAAAACCGCCAATATTATTTCTGGTTTTCGCCCGAAAGCCAGGTTGGTCGCGGTGACCAATGATTTGAGTGTTTTGAATCGCTTGGAATTGATTTGGGGACTACAGACACTTCCAATTGGAAGCTACCAATGTATTGAAGACGTCATCACTCAGGTTGAAAAGACTCTGATCCAGTATGGTTTGGCCAAGACTGGAGATAAAATCATTTTGACCTTTGGGTACCCAGTCCGAGAGGGAATCAAAACGAATGCGATTCAGGTGCATACTCTTCGTGGTGAGAACTTAGCGCGTGAGTCGGATGAAAACATTCCGCTGCGTTGTCAGAAAGAGACTTTGTTCTAAGGGATCTTTCTTTTTTACAGCACCTTGAAGAATACTTCAAAAGTCGTGGTCTTCTCCTCTGAATTGCGCTATTGGGCGGAGTGATTCGTAGGAGAGATCATGCACAAATTTATCCTATCTTTTGTGGTCTTGTTCATTGTGGCAGTTACAAGTTATGCAGGTATCACTGTTGATTCCTGCGAGTTCTATGCAGAGCTTGAAACCAAACACTCTTGTGGTCCCTACGGGTATATTCAGAAATTTGCCTCACCCTATTGTGAATCTTATCTCCAGCGGAAAGAAGATTTTTCCCCTCAAGGGCAAATGATCCTAAGAAATATTCGGCTCTGTTTGCAGGAAGTTTTAGCGCCTGTGGCCTCGGTTATGAGTTGTGATGAAATTCAAAAATTTGGGATTTCCAGTCACGAGTATTGCTACGTTGATGGTGGATTTTGTGAGCTCAAGGGAATGGATCGATTACGCGTTTTTTGGATAGCCCGCGCAGAAGCATTTAATGTGGCGGTGTGGGATTTGATGATGAAAGTGAACAAAGCCTGTATTTTGGATCGCAAAGATCGTTACTTAAATATCAAAACTAAAGTCCGGCATAACTTTTGGTCTCGCTAAAAGTCGTTATTTACAGCTGAAGATTGATGCTGCTCAAGGAATGCTTAAACTAAAAGAGCATGACGCGCATTTTTAGTTTTATTGCGATCGGTATCGGCATTTTTGGGTCGCCCTACATGGGCTACGCAGCCTACTCCAATTATAATTCAATTCTTATTGGTGAACAGTCGGCGGGTTTAGGCGGTGCGTATACGGCGATGGAAGGAGATGCCTCCGGGGCTCCGTACTATAACCCAGCAGGATTGGCGTGGATGAAAGGCAATAGTTTTTCCTCTTCGGTTTCGATCTACAAAAAATTTGATACTGTGATGGGGAAAGAAGAAGACATCACTAAAGCGCCTCTTAGAGTGAATCAGGGTTTTTTTCAGTCGATACCATCCTCCGCCGGAAGTGTGATTCGTTGGCGTGACTACAACGTGGGCCTTTCCATAGTGGTTCCTGACTATGATAATTTTAAAGGGGACCTGAGCACCACTGCCACAAATACCTCCACCCTCAGTTTTCTGGATGAATCACTTTGGGTGGGCGGTACTTTTGCTAAAAAAATATCGAACAATGAGACCGCTGGGTTGACGGTTTATTACACCGCTCGCAACTATAACCGCACCGTGCAAGATCGTACAGTGGATGCCGCGGCCAATTCTGCAATTCTGTTTACCGAAGAAAAAAATATCACTGGCAATGCCATTGTCGCACTCTTGGGTTATCAGATTCATTGGACCAATAAGTTTTATATGGGCATTGCCATGCGTTCACCGGGGTTCGAAGTTGCAGGCTCTGGCTCCTACTTCCGAACTCAGGTCTCCGCAGATAGCGGCAGTCTCACCATCGCCACGACGTCAAAACCTTCAGTGGATTCGACCACGCGAATTCCAGGAAAATTCACTCTGGGTCTGACTTATAAAGAAGGCAAATACCTTGTGTCTGCGGATGGAAGCATATATTCTGCAGAACGCTATTTTGATTTTGAGGACACTGAAATTCGCTCTAAGGTCCAACATCAAGCCATGTTCAATGGGTCCCTTGGAGTGGAGTATAAATTTTATCCCTGGTTGATCTTGCGCTCTGGGTGGTACACTAATTTAACATCGCACGCCGAGCTTGATATCGATGATAAAGATGGCGATCGCGTTGATCAGCTTGGTTGGGCAGCCAACATAACTCTGATTTCCAAAGAGAAAATTCGATTTACTTTTGGTGGGTACTACAACGGCGGACGTGGTAAAACCATTCAGCGTATTAATCAATCCTATCAGATCATTCCTAAAACCCAGCAAGTTTTCACGATGTTGGTGGCCACCTCTTACTATTTTTAGAGGCGGAATCCTGACTCAGGGCCTTTGAAGCAAAAGTGTTTTAAGTATGTTGAGATCAGACTCTAAAAAATCCAATCCTGGTTTTGGAACGGGCAACTTATGAACAGACCTGGTGGGCCATGCCCTAAGAGTTTCTTTTTCAAACTCAGCTTGGCTCCACCTTTCATAATTTGTACTCAGGAGCAAAATCCCGTGTGGGGCCAGTAATGGGTAGATCAAATTCACTAAGGTTGATAAATCATCAGCAATTCGAAAGACTCCTCGCTTTGAGCGCCCAAAGGAGGGTGGATCACAAATGATAAGATCAAATTCCCGTTTAATTTTCTCGGTTCTCTTTAGAAAATCCAGCGAGTCAGCAGACCAAAATTCATATTTTTCAGGATTCAATCCATTGAGGGCGAAGTTCGTCTTTCCCCATTCGAGAAAACTTTGACTCACATCAACACTCACAACGTCTTTGGCATCGCCGGCAGCAGCGCAAAGGCTAAAACCGCAGGTATAACTAAATAAATTCAGTACACGTAATCCTCGACTGTGAGTCTTAACCCAGTGGCGATTTTCACGCTGATCGAGAAAGAGACCTGGAGACAGACCCTGATCTGCTCGAAGTTCATAAATCAGTTCGTGTTCTCGTGCTTGCCATCGCTGTTTGGGTTCGAAAATGGCAGAGAGGGAGGCTTCATTTGGTTGGTTTCCGCGATTCTTCATCTCGCGAATCCAGGCAGGGTGCTCCGGAATTATATCTAGAAGCTCGGAGACAAGAGCTTCTGCTCGGGGTTGGCCATAATCGTAGACCCAAAGCTGATCCCCAAACTGATCAATTCGCAAAAGAGGGCACTCCTGATGAGCGAGCCTGAACGTTTCGGATTTCAATAATCCCTGCTTTTTGAGTTGTTCGCGTTGATGATAGGCATCAAGCAGGGCACAGAGGGGTTCATTTTTAAGTAGTGAAAGATCATTAAAATAAGGGGCGGCAGGAGCTATCCACGAGGTCTTAGATGCCGGGTCCTGCAATTGGAGGGCATGGAGACAAAGTCTAAAAAATGGAGCGCCACCATGGTCATGGTCGCCAAGGATTGAAAGTCCAACGGACTGGGCGTGCAGTCGAATTTGATGGGC
>JBILOD010000145.1:0-8443 GCA_044374645.1 Pseudobdellovibrionaceae bacterium
AAAAGCAGGGCCAACAATGCGAATGGCCATGCTTTGGGTCTCGACTTTAAATTCAATTTGGCGCTAACTTTCATACGTCCCCCCTGGTTCATTAAAAAACAGTACCGTCACACCGATTTCTAGAGCATGAGAATCGTATCAAGCTCAGCCACGTTGAAAATACGTGGAAGAGTTTTTTCGAAAAGATTCAATTGTTTTCCGAAGGCCAGATAGTTTGCAAACATAGCGGCGGCCGCTCTCTCTGGGGCGGTTCCAACCAATGTTTTGTCGTCAGCAGCTTGGGCAGAGCTATAGTGACCAAGTTGAAAGCCCTTGGCGGTTGTGCCACCAGTTGGGTCCATGGCAATCATAAACGAGGAGCCTCGTAATCCGCCGTCGCTACCCCATGGCGAACCGGCAACATCAGATTCCGCGGATGTCACAGAACCGTCTGAAGTGACAATGATAAAAACCTTTTTATTGAGCCGATAAGCGGTTGTGATGATTCGGCCAATCACTGTACCGGCTTCGGCATCTTTGGTATCGCCTGTAGTGCGAGTACCATTATGGTAGTCATACCCACCAATGGTTAAGTTAGCGGATCCTGCATTGCCTTTGAGGGCGTTGTAAACCATCGTCGCAAACACATAGTCACGGCTCGATTTGGAAGTGTTAGCTGTTATGCCCCAGGCGGTGGCTACGGGGGCCTCTGAAAGTGGATCTGTAGCAGCCCCATTCGGGTTCGAAACTAAGTTTGTATTGTCCTGACTACGACAAACCATGAGCTGTTCGAGCTGCTGGCCATAGTTTTGGGCCGCATACTTTTGCGCTTGCAGGGTATTTAACTTTTGGATCGTGGAGAACAACGCCGGAGCTCTTGTGGCAATTTTTGTGAGACTGCCCGAAACACTCAATGCACCCTGGATGTCGTTGTAGCTTCCAACCACCAATGGTGCCGGAGGAGTTACAAAGGCCGGTTGAGTATTATTCCCTGTAACGGTATTGCTTGTTCCCAGGTTGGCAAGTAGAGTTCCCGTGAGTCCGGCCGCTTTCGTGAGGCCTGTAATGTCAAAGCGATTTCCTCCGCTGTCATCTTGAGATCGAACAGCAACACCTACAAAGTTGGTATTCAACAGGGCCATTGTGTCGGGAACGGCTGTTTTTAGGGCTGCCAATAAGGGGCTGGTCGCAAAAAATGGTGCCTGGTTTGCAAACTCCTTTACGGCAGCTGGTCCCACTCCCCACCCCATTTTGGAGTAAGAGGCTAAGGGCTGTAAACCTTGATCGAGTGGCATCCAGTTAGCCGACAGTCCTGCTCCTCCTTGGAGATTCAGAGTGATGAGTGCCGGTAACTCCGAAGATTTTGCAACATCACAAACCACATCGGCCTTGGCGTTTCGTCCTGGTCCCATGCTTTTTAACATAGGTGGCAGGGCCATAAAGCCTGCAAACTGAATCAGCCCCGCACCTAAAAATTCGCGGCGATTCAATGGCAGGCGGCCATGCATTTGAATGAATTCATTCGTTTTCTTTTCGATACTCTCCGGATCCGTATCAATCGGTTGTGCTTTTTCATCATGATCTTGTTGATTGTCGATCGCATATTTAATTTTTTTATATTTACTCATACATTCCCCCAAAGTTTTTATAATGAAAGTGTTTATTCCATAACCATAGTGTCGAGTGATGCCAGCATTGAAGTGCAAAGAAATAACATGGCATCCGATGGACTAATGGCTCCTGTGAATTCAGACTTAACTGTTTCCAAAATCATCGATCGCTCAATTTCCTCCTCGGGACGAGCCCAGCAGGAAAGAGCGAGTCCTCTGATGGCATCATTCAAAGCAGGGTCGGCGGGTAGTGAGGTGTCAGTCCAATTCACGCCTTTAAAGAGACTCGGTTGTTTTTTCTCTTGTTCGATTAGGTCACGGCAAACATCTCCCGAAATTGTCGTTATAGCCATCAGCATCGGAGCAGTGATAGTGGTCACTGTACCATCAATAGAAACAGCACCGCGTTTACTCGCCCATGTCCCTTCAGTTTCGCTCGAGGCTTTCCCTATTCCAGAGCAGGATACTAAGTGATCTAAAACCTGCTTATTATAAACCAACGAAAGCGTTTGTGCGTTCGGGTCAAGTTGATAGCCGTTTTCATCCACCAGGGGATCGGTTGAAGCACCATCGCTCGAACCAGAGGTAGAATTAAAGGGTTTCGAACATCCTTGACCAAAACCAATTCCGACCGCTAGGGATCCCAACAGAACAAATGTGATCTGCCAAACTCTCTTTTTCATTTTTTACCCCCTATGGTAGGCGTTCTTGGCGCCCTTAGTTAATTTAATTATATCAAGCAAAATTTAAAACATCCCCTTAAATACTAGTTACCTAAACACTGCGGTAGACCCGCAATTTTCTTAAACAGAAACTTCAACTGGTAACCTTGGCCCTCAAACTCAGTGGCTGTAGAACGAATCAATGTATCTTCTGATGCTGCTGGATCTCGTTTACAAAGTGTTTTAAAAACTCTCTTCGTCATGCAACGACTGAATCCTTCAGACTGGGCCAGCATTAAACCGAAGTCATGAACGCCCTTTCCAGTGAGAGGACTACGCCACCCAAAGTACTTGAGTGCCTCGGTGTCGGTGGCAGCATTTCTGAAACTATTATCCGACATAACGTGTCCGCCAGGAAACACATGGTCGTTGTGGTTCATTTTCTTTACCACATAGTTCACATAGTTGGTGGCTGGAAGCCTGGATGCACCGGGGTCATTGGCACGAAGGCCGATAAGTGCGCCCATACTATCATCTTCCATCATATTGAAATTAGTTAGGTGAGGTACAACCAATGTGTTTTTTGTGAAACCACCACTAAAGGTGTAGTATGCAAAAGCTCCTCGCAGGGGGTCCATTCGAGCATGGCACGAACGACAGCTTTGTGTGAACTTGGTGTGACTACCTCCAGGGGTTCGGTCAATATCACGACCAATGTAGGAATCGCTATCCTGTGCATAAGCCCATTTTTCAATCGGTAGACACATAAATTCACGGAATGAGTATTCCACCAGGCGGCGGTTAGTGCCGGCAATGGCATGGGCTCCCATAAAGGTTCGGGTCGTGATCAATCCAGCAGTGTCTGGATTTTCAACGACCTCTGTTCCGTTAAATAGTTTTTGTGTTTCTGGTACAAGCACGCGGGCCAAGTTAAACCCACCCGAAGCAAGGGCCGAATAATGAGAGTTTGAGCGCAAAATATCTCGTTCCATATTGGATGGCACAGCCGCTTTATTAGGGTCCGCTTTATAGAAATAGTTCCCCGAGACCAATTCTTTGGCATTGCGGTTGTCTCGGACAGTTCCAATGACTGTGGCAATGAAGTCATTAAGCTCGGTGTTAACAGATTCCTCTCGTGTCGACATAGGGGCTGCAAAATCACGAACGGTGATGTTGTAGAAAGATGGGCTGTAATAAGTAGTGTCGGCGGGGTTTGTGAAGTCAGGGCCGTTGTCGTCTTCGATGGCGTGCCCAGCGGCATCCATCATACGTCCTTCGTCAATCATGGTCGCCATTTCTGACAATCGAGGATTGAATATGGGAGTTGCAACACCGTTGAGTAGCTCGAACAGTTTCTTTGCTTTTTTCAATGACGGGGTGATAGTAAGATTCAAATTGGGAGTGATTTTTTCAAAACCATCTTTGTGAGGAGCGCGACTTCCTAAAATTTCGTCGTCTGTGAGAGCTCGACAATAGACTGCGGCCATATAAATCTTACCGACCCAAGGGTAGTTGCGACTATTGAACAACTTTGATTCTGGTCCGACGGTAGGCTTTGAAGCGAAATCATTAGGGCCACTAGCCTCATTTCCAAAGGCAAGACGTAGATCTAAAGGCCGCGAAACTGCTGCATCATTTGTGTCTGTCAACGTATTATAGCGTACATTTTCATTGGTGCTGAACCAGGCATCAGAAAGTGTTCCACCAAAATTTTGATTTACAGTGCTACTTAGGGTGTCAAAGCCTGAATCATCACTTCGATAGAATTTAACAGTGCCTCCTTTATTTCGTGTCAAAATCAAGTGCTGGGTCACATTTTTTGAAACATCTATAAAGTCTTCACGTGCACTCAAAAATGGATCAGTGAGCAATCCTTGCACGCGAGAGAAATCCGCATTCTTAGGACTATTGCCACTGGTGCGGATGGCGCCTTTAAATACTTCGCCGTCATTATAGGCCTGGTACATCGCAAAGTTTGTAAACTCCTTAAAATACGTATCTCCAAGTGACATGATACGGAGGGATTGCTTGATCGGTGGATCATCGTCGGATTCGTTGTTTACAAGTTCTTTTGAAGGGGTTCGATTCTGAACCCACAATTCCATTGTGATTTCGTTTGAGGTCTTACATTTGTCGACAATCTTTTGCGCAGAGTTGATGCTGCGTAATACGTTCGTTTGAACAAATTCAAAGTAATCAGCGGTGAGGTTGTAAGTGACCGCGGTATTATCATATAACTTTAAATCAAGGGGCGCTCCGTGCGAGGGATCGGCCAAGTCTTTGATGACCAAACCATTGGCATCATTCGTGGAGTGGGCTGGGTCATTGGTAAAGCGATACAAAACCACCGCGTCCGATTTCATTGTGCCAACGCCATTTTTGTCAAGAGCCAAAGCTGGGGTCGACACAAGAGAGGAGGCTAATGCCAAACTGATGAGGTTTGAACTGCGCTTGTTTTGTTTGTTTCTTCCAGTTTCATTTTTCATCTTAACTTCCCCCATTGATTCCAAGATACGCCAGTCAATTCAATTAATCGTATAGACTCAATTTACGGATTGATAATCGTGAAGAATGTTGCACTGCCTGCCGATGAATATCCGGCTTCCACATCCAGTGGTGCTCCTGTGATGAGAGTGTTTCCTGATATCGCCATTGAGGCTCCAAAGCGGTCCAAGGGTCCCTGCTCCAAGCCATAGTAACGAAAGCGTCGAGTCGGAGCCGCGCCAGCCGCAGGAATTGCGAATTGGTCGACATAGCCGCGTTTTCCTAGAGCTTCTTTAGCGCCAACAAAAAAGCTAGTCCCTGCGATTGCAACGGAAGATCCAAAGATCTCTTCGCCACCGCCTTTGATGACTTTAGCTGAAGCAATTCCGGCAGCGAGGTCGATAAATGCGACTAGACCATTTCGAACAGCGGGCACTGGATCAGCGTTTGAAGCGTACCAATTTCGAGCTCCTACAATCAGCAAGTTACCACTGAGAGCGATGCTGCTCCCGAGCTTCGAGGATGCGGGAATGATTTCTCCCCCCAGTTTGTTATCTGTCAGGACTGACTTTGTGCAGTTCGGTGATGCAAGAGAAGTGATGTCGCAATCAAAAAAGTGACCAGTGGTAGTAACGTTGACAGCAGAACCAGGAGCTCCAACCACCAATCGATTTCCCGAAACGGCCAGACTCGCGCCGAAGTCGCTATTAGCATCTACACCACTGGCGGTGCCTGCTGCGGTGAGGGTGGATCCACTGATTGTAAAGATCTGGACTTCCCCGTTTCCGCCGGGGGCTCCGATAAAAACACGTGAACCATCGATGGCCAGGCTCGTGCCAAATCGACTGTTTGTAACGCCATTGAGAGTTTGCGCTTTATTCCAATTGCCAGAAGTGTCTCGTTGGAAGAGCCAAGCTCGTCCGGAGCCGCTACCGATATTAGCATTGCTCATAATCAAGTTGTTTCCGCTGAGAACCACTGATGTGGACTTTTTATCGGCTTCTAATTCAGCACTCGGCGGAATTATGGTAGTTTGGTAAGTCCAAGTAGTTCCCACCTTTTCATAGATTCGCACTCCACCCACATTTGTAAGTCCATAGGAGTCCATGGCAGAACTGAGAACGGCGGCCCTTGATCCCGATATGCTGACGGAATCGCCAAAGGCGCCAAGTGCTTTGGATTCGCTCTCGGCATTAATTTTTTGTTCTTCCGGGCAGGCATTCTCTAAATTAACGGTAAAGGTTTTATTGGCTGAATTCTTGTTATACTGGTTCCTTAGGCTGACAGTGATCGTGGCGGTACCTTGCATGCACACATGGTCGGTCGCGGTCAGGTCTGGCACTGTATTTTTTGGGCGGATAGTTATTGTCGCAGTTTTGGTTCCACCGATACTGAGCTGGTTTGTCGTCGTAACACATTGAATATCGCCGTTTTTAAGAGGAACTCGCTCTCTAGAACCCCAAAGTACGCCCGTAGCGCCTGCTGCCACGGCAATGTTGCATCGGACATCTGCCGCCTGACTACACTTATCGACGGGTGTGACATTTGTTTTTACTAAACTCACTGTCACTTTTGGTGTGCTGGCCAGATTTCCGGAGATATCGCTATATCCTGATTTTGCAGTGACTGTGGTGGCAACGGTCGTAGAACCCTCAACATAAAGTTCACTGATCTCAGGACTTCCCATTAATTCAAGAGGGCATGGGTTGGGAGTGTTTGTGGCCGTACCAGTCGTTGTCGTAGTGCCGGTGGAAGTGCTTCCGTTATTGAGGATACCAGAGGCATTAGAAGCAGTGGAGGAGGAGCTGGTTGAGGTCTTGAGACTATTAATGCCAGTGTTCTCCTTGCAGTTTTGAAAACCGACTAGGAGTAGTAAAGACAGCAGGCCAAACGGTGCAACTCTCTTGATACGGGAAATCAGACGTTTCATATTCATTACCCCCAAGATAATGAGTTTTATGACTCACTGAATTCAGTATGCCCCTGTTTAAGTGGTTCGAGGGGAAAAAAATGTTCTGTGGCTGCGGCCGAAATGATCAAGAAATAAACAAAAATTCTCTATTTGAAAACGTCGCCCAATTGCCTTTTGAGTTTCAATAGTTAGCGTTGTTAAAAAGATCTACAGAAAGGGTTTCTGACTAAAAGAACTTCAATTTCGATGAAAATAACAAACTTTTTTTTTCGAACCTTGTTCGTTTTGAAACGGCATCCGACAAAAACACTTGCCTTGAGTGATTCGCTTCGGGACAATTTCCGCATGTCAGTCAAAATTCTAATCTTAATGCTTGTTTTTGGTTTTTCACTGCGCAGCTTTGGCTATCCGGAGTTTATAGGGATGGGCTATACGGGCTGTATGACTTGTCATTTCAATGGGGCCGGTAACGGAGGTTTGAATGATTACGGGCGAGGACTCTTTGCTGCTGAAATCGCGTCCAAGGTGCTTTGGAACGCCAAAAAAACCGATGATGCCCTCTCCGCAACCAGCGGTTTTCTTGGGTCGGCAGAGTTGCCCTATTGGTTTCGCCCTAGTTTGAAATATCGCGGTCTAACCGTAGAAAAAAATCCTGGCAGCAAAGATCAAAAACTAAGTCGTTTTTATTTAATGCAACAGGATTTTAACCTGCACATGCCGTTCAATGAGGAACAGACCTTTTTGTTTGCCATGAACCTTGGGGCCGTCTCCAAAGAGACTGCAGCATCGCCCAATAAAACCTTTTCGGGGACCTTGCTTTTGAGCCGAGAGTATTACCTTCGAGGCCAGTTGACCGAGACTTTTTGGTTCTATCTCGGGTTTTTGGATAGGGTTTATGGAATTCGTCACGCTGATCACACGGCGGTCAATCGTGGATCGCTTGGGTTGGGACAGAATAACCAAGTGCATGGACTGATTCTGCATTCGGCCACGGAACAACACGAGTTTTTTTTCAATCCTTATATCGGTAATCTACATCTAAAAAACGAGGAACAGTATCCCGGTTTCAACGTACATTATGAGTATGAGCCCGCAGAACGTTGGCGCGTGGGAGTGAGTTATATGAGGGATCGTGATGCGACCGCGCTCGAGAAAAACACACTCGGTTTTATGATGAAACGAGGACTCAGTGGTGGTCATTCATTGCTCGCTGAGGCGGGGTTAAAGAACATGACTTCCACCACGAATCAGCACACCACTGGCTTTTACGTCTGGACTCAGGCCACCATGCGTATGGTGCGGGGAGTTTTCGTTCAGTCAGTGATGGAATATATGAAAGCAGACACATCTAAATTGGCGGCAGAGAATTTACGTTTGGGAGCTGGATTATTGATGTTTCCATTTCAACGGGTGGAGTTTCGGCTTTCTGGGGTGAGTGGTAGAACCTTCGATCCTACGCAGGTGAGTAAAGATGCCTGGGCGATGCAGTCCCAATTACACCTCTCATTTTAAAAAGCGATTTCTCAGCTGAGAAAGGAGACTCTAGAATGACTCAATGGATTCGTAAAGTGATTTTAGTTTGTGTATTGATCCTTGGGATAGTGCCATCGTTGGGTAACGCGCAAGAGTCTGAGGACGACGAGAAAAAGACCACTCGCCGCAGCTCCCATCAGATGTATGCGATGGTCGGAACATGGCGCGAACATTCAATACTGACTAGAACTGACGGTGTCGAGTTTAAAATCAATACTCTCAATACGGTTGGTCGACTGGGGATGACTCACTACATGTCAGGA
>JBILOD010000496.1:0-3314 GCA_044374645.1 Pseudobdellovibrionaceae bacterium
TTTGGCAGCAGGTCACAGTGCGAATGGGAGTGCCATAGACGACTTTGCTTATTTTCAGCGATCAGTATTGCTGGCCGGAGCTGAAGCCGCAGTAGGCGTACCATTTTTTCTGAGCCCTGGAGTGGAGATGAGTGCCACCTTGGGTGGGGTGTTTCGTACCATTAGTCACTCGCTTCCAAGCAATGACTATAAATTCAAGACGGCTTCTCAGTTTGTTCCGCTCGCCACTCTCGAATTCTTGTGGCGCCTGAGTTCTTCGATATACTGGAGACAGGGCGTTGGCACACAGGGTAAAGTCGGCGATACATATTGGACGGCCGGTCTAGGATATGACCTGTAAAATTCTGCCAGCTTAAAATAACAACCCAATATCCCACCGCCAGACCTCTTGCGTTGGTACGTAGTACGTTCCATTCCAATCTTGTTCGGCATAGCTGATCGAAGATGTGAAGTTCTGGAGATTCAACCCAATTCCCAATTGTTGTTCCAGCTCGGTGAGAGATGAGAATAATTCAACGCCATGAAACTCATAACTAACACCGACTCCCGAATATAGCCGATCCTCTTCGTTACTCCGTATCCATTGACTGTTCATTCCGAGTTTGAGTTCCCCACCTTCGATTCGATCGCGTATTGAAAGACCTAAATGGCCGCGGGGGTCAAAATTATAGGGTTCGAGCTTGCCCTCCGCATCACCCATATTGGTGAGCATCACTGAAAAAACCGGATTCCAATCCACAGACTCAGGAGCATATAGTAGGCTAGGCTCCAAGTAGTAGGCGTTTTGAGTTTGGATTTCATAGATTGTATCAAGATCCTCAGTGAAATGATCACTCAAGTAAGAATCATTGTATGAGACCCGTCGGTGTACTGCCCGTGCTTGTAGACCCCAAGACCACTCTGAGTTAATGAAACTGCCCACTTGAAATTGGGCTTCTTGTTCGCGTGCAGCGAGCAAATTGATTCTGGGTAGGGCGGGGTTGCGAATATGAGTAAATAGTATCAGTTTATATGGGATTAGGTTAAAGCCCCAATTATCGGTGCTGTATCCAATCGAGCCGGCCAGTTGAAAATGCTCATTCGAATTGTGGTTCATGAGTGGCAGCAACTCTTCGGTTTTAATGGGGCCGTTCACAATGTCGGCGATATCCTGAAAGTACTCGAGGTTATTATTTCCATGGGCATAAATCCATACCGAGTCTGGACGGCGAAAACCTAAAAAGGCTGGATTGCAGGGTAATCCTGGTGTTGAATCTACCATGGCATAGCACAGCTGATGAAGACGCTTGGACTCTACCGTGCTATGATTTAAGAAGTGCAAAAGCTGGGAGGTCGTCTCTGCCTTCAAAGGAACAGAAAATCCCTGAGTCAGCAGGGCCACAAAAATCCAAAGTGTGATCAATGAGAGTGACATAAGGTTTCCTCTACCAAATTGAGGGCCATATGAATTTGTCCACGATTGGTATGAAAATCCTTTTCGAACGACTCGAGCTGTTTCAATTTATTGGGGTAGGCGACTTTGACATCAACAATAAACTCAGCCATTAGGTCTAACATCATCGGAAAGTGATTCAGCCAATCCTTCAGTTCAGAGGTGCAAGGGTTATCCGTATTGATAGTGCGTGTTTTAGTCTGATCTAGTTTTGTTCCCATCGCAAACTTCAACTTTTCCACCGATTGATTTGTCTCATAACGAAACAAAACTAAAGTGAGGAGGGCTCGATACAAATGGGAGCCTTTGGATTCCAGGTTTTTGATAATTTCGCGCGCCTCTAACAGGTCATGGCTTTGATCGGTACGTGTGAGCAGAGGAACCTGCTGAAAACGCCACTTCAGAGTTTCTATTTCGTGGTGTGCTCTAAATACGTCTTCAGCTTTTGATTGAAGAGCTTCACGATGTTCCGGCGGTAGCTGCAAAAGAATCTCTTGCCACTGGCTTTTGAACTTTTCGGTCGATGGGAAAGACTTGGGCGGCTGCGCCCGCACCGAAGGCATAACTAGGTCCCAATAATCATGAACCTTAACTCCAGCCCTAGCTGCATAAGCTGAAGCCAACCCTAATCGAATCGTGGGTGTGTCCTCTTGTTGGAGAAGATAAGAAAACAAATCAATAGCTTCAGTGTATCGGCCTTCGTCGATGAGTTGATAAGCGACCTCAACTTGCGAGTCAGTCGATCGTCTCTTGTGGGAGCGATTGCAACCGAACGAAACAAAGAGTAGAAGCCCAAGGGCCATGGCAAACAGTTTCATCAAGATCGTTATCGCAACGACCTTGATGGGGGTCTATAGCTGCCCCATGAAAAACTGTTTTTTTCAAGGCCAGCGCCGAATTTGTCACTTCAAACTGTTTTTAGATTTTGATGAAAAAGAGCCTATTTTCTTTGATAAACCCGTCTCATTTCTTGCACATGGCGCTCTTTTAGGTGGCCGCGGCGAGAGCACATTAGATCTGAAGTATCCATTTGATAACCAACGATGGCATTCAGGTCAGTGTCAAAAAATTCTATATAACAGTCTGGGAATCCAAGCACATGGCCAAATTCATGACGAATAGTCCACTGCACGTCGTATTCAGAAATAGGGGCGTTGGCATCCATGTAAATGGTATTTGCGCCGAGGGATGGTACATGTGGGGTCACTCCTGGCTCCCAAATTACTTTCACTCCAAAGTCATTTTCACCGACAAAGAATACGTGTAGTGCAAACTGCGGAAAGAGTTTCCACTCCTCCTGAATATTATCTAGAAGGTAGGATCGCATCGACGGGTCTCGTGGGTCAATAAATGGGACTTCAGCAATGCTTGGAGAAGACCATTGTACAGCGGAAAATCTTCCGTTATTTGGAATATACATCATTTCGCGAATTATTTCTTCGCCAGCCTTTCGGTGTTCATTGAAAAAGGAAACTACTTTGTTCGCGTTGATAGCCTTGTCTGTAAGCTCACGGCAGTATTCGATATCGGCAAGGTCGTTGCGACACACTTGATTTAACCATAGCACCAATTGCGGCCGCTCCGTTTCAGGAATTTTGGACCAGTCTTTGAGGCGATTCAAAAGGTCAGGTGTGTTAGTGATAAAGTAATATCCCCGAATATCATTCATGCTATTCTCAAGCAGAAAGTCTCGATAGGGTTCGTACATTTTCCATCGCGCCGCGATCTGGTAAACACGATCCACTTGGAGTCCCCATTTGATGTACTCCTGTACCGTGCACGGGAGTTCCTTCGGCAATGGCTCCGTGCCAAAAATCACATCGCGCAAGGACGACGGCATAGAGTCCCGAAGCTGGTCGTACGATTCGCGAATTAGGGTTGG
>JBILOD010000574.1:0-2725 GCA_044374645.1 Pseudobdellovibrionaceae bacterium
AGGAATGCACCCCTGAAGCTACAGTTTGCAGTACCAACGATTAAAGCGCTGAACATATTGGGACCTCATACAATATCATCATTGGACTATCAGTCGATTCGTCAACGCCAATCATGTGAGCTTAGTTCTCCTTGAGGGTTTGCGATCCCAACTCAACAAAAAGATTTCAAAGAACGTCATTGAATTTGTCATGAGGAATGCTCATTGCCCGGTCTTAATCATGAATTGATGGCAGCGATTGCAAGACAACGCCGGAGGTCACCTTAATAGCTTGAATTTCTAATTGAAGTTGGCATTGATCGAGAGATGCAACACCATCCTAATGAACACATTTTTGTTTCTCGAATTCTTCACGCAGGTTATCTTTTGGAGTCTGATGGAACTCAGATCCTTTTTGACCCCATTTTTGAAAATCCCTTCAGTAAGAACTGCTTTGCGTTTCCTGAAGTGCGGTTTGATCTGGATGCCATTAAAAAGCTAAAGTTCTCCGCGGTATTTATTTCTCATTTTCATGATGATCACTGTTCTCTGGAAAGCTTAGATCTTTTGGATCGCGAAACACAAATTTATCTTTATTGTGTGCATGAAGAACTATTCACCTGGATTCAACACCTTGGATTCAATAAGGTCTACTCTCTTGGAATCGATCGCCCAATTTCAATTGGCCCCTTCCAAGTGATTCCTCGAAGAGCCCTGGATGATGAGGTCGATTCTATTTTTCATATCAAAGCCCATGGATTGAATATTCTCAATGTCGTAGACTCATGGATCGCCCCTGAGACTTTTCAGTTGTTAGCAATGACCGCCCCCTGGGATTTAATACTCTGGCCGTTTCAGACCATGCGCGAACTAGAAGTGATCACTCCCTATCAATCTGAGCCCTCCGATGGGACACTTCCTCCGGAATGGATTGAACAGTTGCAAATACTAAAACCAAGAAACCTAATTCCGAGTTCCTGTCAATTTCGCCACGAAAGCTGGTCTTGGTACAATCAATCCTTCTTTCCGATTTCTTACCGACAATTTAAACTTCAGATTGAATTGGCACTACCGCAAACGAAGGTGGTCCGAATGAACCCCTCCGTATCCGTTCTTTTAACGAAACAGGGTATCGAACTTTCTGCCCCCCTACCCTGGATCCATACAGTGGGCCCCCAAGATGTCGATTACCAATATGATCCCCATTTGAATCCACCCAGCACGGCGGAGATCGCCCAACATTTTTCTGCGCTAACCCCAGAGCAAACTGAATTTGTCTACCATTACTGTCGATCGGGACTGATGGAGAAGTACCATCAACTGCCATCTCCAGAGCAAGATTATTTCAAACGCCCGCGCCTTTGGCGGTTATCTCTTTTGGATCAGCGAGGTGAGGGTAAACCGTGGTTTTATTTGCTCGAGGGTTCAAAAATAACTCCACTCACACAACCGATAGCACCCATTGAATGGACTACCGACGTTCCCCTCGCTAAGCTCTATTCTGCGCTGAACAGTGGAGAAACCCTGACGTCAATGTACGTCCGGATCAACGATGGTCCATTACCACCAAAAATTAAGGAGGAACTGAAATCGGTGGATATTATCGATGATCCACTGATTCGATGTCTCTTTAATGGAGTCTTTGGTGCCTATCAGTGGGAGCAGCTTCGACGACTAGGACGCACCCCTTAGCGCCACCAACAGCAAGAACTCAATTCGACCAACATTCACTAAAACTTCCTGGGCGCCATCGAAAATAGACGACGCAGCTGAGCCTTTTTCATCGACCCGCTGGACAAAGTCGGTGAGATTGTGAAAATCTCTAAGGCAAACACAGCTGACCCAATACAGTTGATAACCACGGATTAGATGGAACCTACGCCATGACCTATGCAAACACAGAGGCACAACCATTGATTTCAATTGTGATCCCCTGCTTTAATGAAGACGGTAATATACAAAAACTGGCGAGCACCCTTAATTCAGTGTTGCAGGGTTGTAAATTTGAAGTTCTCTTCGTCGATGATGGCAGTTCTGACCAGACACTCCTTCGGCTTAAAGACTTGCACACAAAGCAGCCCAACATGCGTTATTTATCGTTTTCAAGAAACTTTGGTCACCAAGCAGCCCTCAGAGCCGGAATTCAGCATGCCCTCGGGGCCGCAGTGATCTCCATGGATGCAGATCTACAACATCCGCCCGAACTTATTCCTCAGATGCTGGAGACCTGGAGACAAGGTGCCGACATTGTTTCGGCACTTCGCTCACCCACCACGCAGGAGACCTGGTTTAAAAAAACCACTTCCAAATTTTATTACCGATTCCTCAACCAACTCGGCGGACTGCATATTCGTGAAGGCAGCTCTGACTTTAGACTCATCGACCGTAAAGTGGCCGACGTGATTCGGCACAATCCCGACCTTGACCTGTTCTTGCGAGGGTTTGTCTCATGGATGGGTTTCCGACATTCTTATATCAATTACAGTCCTGCGGCCCGTTTTTCGGGAGAAACCAAATACTCACTTAAAAAAATGTTCCAGCTTGCACTCTCCGGTTTGACCTCTTTTAGTGTGGTCCCATTGATCATGGCCACCTATTTAGGCTTACTCTCATCGGTTGGTGCCTTCGTTTATTTTATCTATGCACTCTATGTTCGCCTCATCACTCATCAGGTTATTGAGGGGTGGACCTCCGTCATTATCAGCATTTTGTTTATCGGTGGAATGATTCTTTTTATTCTAGGAAT
>JBILOD010000485.1:0-3475 GCA_044374645.1 Pseudobdellovibrionaceae bacterium
TGCCTGTTCCAAATGGACTCTTCTGCTTTTGATGATGTCGGTCAATGGCCTTTAAGGCATCGGGGAGAAAGAGCCCATTGAAGCTCAGCGCTGTCGGGTCCAAGGGGATTCCGAATCTTTAGGTGAATGGCCCCGCCTTTTTTAAGGTTAATACGACTCTGGTAGCTCCCAAAGAGTAGCCAGCTCGCAAGAATTCCCATATGAGGTTCGTGGCCAACGATGATGACCTTTTGTGTTTTTTTCTTCAAATGATTTTTGCACCATTCCGCAAAGTCATTGGGATTCGCGGTGGGTGTCAGGGTGGTTGAGGTGATAATCTCAACGTTCGGGTAATGCTCCGATAAGAGTTTTGCCGTTTGTTGGGCTCGAAGGAATGGCGACGTGACGATGACGTCGACGGGACCAACCAGTTTCACTAATTTGCGAGCGAGCTTTTTAAATTTTCGGCGGCCTTCAGCAGACAAAGGCCTTTTACTGTCATCCCAGCTTTTGAGGCGGAACTCTACTCGGTCTTCAGCAATGGCATGACGGATAACATAAAGATCCACAGCAAACTCCTTGTTTAGTAGACGATATATTAGATTCGGTTTTAGATGAAGTCCCTGAATGTCAAGAATTGGTACGCCTCCCTAAACAGAACTTGATTGTTCAAAGTCATTGAAATTCGACATGATGTTTTGCAACTTAAATTCAAGCAAGGAAGGCAAAATGAAAGTTTCGCAAAAGTGGCTGACGGTTATAGCGTTGTTATTTATTGAGGCGATCAGTGTGGCAATGGTTGCCTACGCTCAAGACGAGGCGACCGTCGGCCAGGATTTGGCCATCATTCAGGGGGCAACCAGTTCGACGACGACTCAAATCGCTATTCTCATTCCGAAGTTCGCCGTTCTAAGGTATGAGCTTAAAGACGCCGATGGAAGGATCTACTTAGCATCCCATGTTCGTCGGGCTCAGCGATTGTATTCAAAATTTGCTGTGGATCACCTTCGTTTTGTGCATCTGCCGGAGGGGCGGGAGTTGACCTTTGAGGTTTATGGTCCACTCAACAAGCTTTTAGATTCGCGTACCTTGAAAACGTTTGATACGTCCAAAGCCTCAGTGCGCATCGGGTTGTTATCCTGTATGTCTGATGCTCCCATTTTTAGGAATGGACCAATTTGGTCTAAGGTTTTCGAAGAGAATCCTGATGTGCTCTTCTTTTTAGGAGACAATGTTTATGCGTCCATCAAGGATCCCGTGGATCCTGAACACCTTTGGATGCGTTATGTGCAAACTCGTTCCACATTGCCTGCCTTCAAATCTAAAAAGTTAATACCAGTTTATGCGATTTGGGATGATCACGATTTTGGCCAGAATGATGGCGATAAAAGTTATCTCTATGTAAAGGAGGCCCAGGAAACTTTCCGTGACTTTTTTCCTCAGCATAGGATCAGAGGAGTGTTAGAGAAAGGTCCCGGCATTGCCCAAGTATTGACGCTGTTTGGTCGGAAGTTCGTGTTTTTAGATGGTCGTAGTTTTCGAGATGCGCCCCATGGTGAAAGTATGTGGGGAATGGTGCAAGAGGCGTGGTTGAAAAGTCAGGTGTTGCAGGTCTCCACTCCACTTTGGGTGATCAATGGGTCTCAGGTGTTTGGAAAGTATGGTCCAAGTGAATCTCTCGAAAAAGATTTTCCGAAAAAATTTGATGAGTTCGTCGATTTGATCAATCAAAGTGCTCAACCTGTGAGTTTGATCTCGGGTGATATTCATGCGTCGGAAGTGATCGAGATTCCTCGGTCCTTGGTTATGCGTGGAGGGGTTGAGATCACCTCTAGCTCCATGCATTCAGCCCATAATCCTGCCGGGTCTTTACCGAAGCGCAATCCACGTCGTCTTGCTGGCTATGATGGAGATAATTTTGTGGTCGTGACAATTGAGCCGAAAGGATTGACGGATGAGATGAAGATCGAAGGTTTTACGGCCAAAGGGCAAGTCTTTGTCGTTGAACATTAAATTTTAGCAGAATAATCCTGGCGGGTCGGCGCACCAGAGCCTCTTTTTGCGATTGGAGGCTAGCTTTGAATATGTCAAACTAGTGTTTAGATTCCGCTGAAAAAGTCCGAAGTCTGCGTTGGTATTGTTTCACCTGTCAATCAACTTAGAGGAACTACTCTTCGTTCGATTTGAAGCTAGGCGCCTTGAATTTGGCCCTTTTTCAGCAAAGTCTACATTGAAGGTAGGTCAGAGCTCTAGAGTTAATGGGGGTGTTTTGCTGAGTTGGAGGCATTGGGCCGTTTGGGTCGTGACATTTTGTTTAGTGGTGCCATTCAGTTTTGCAGGAGTGGTGTCGCGGGTGGTGGGGCGAGTGGGTGATTACTTCCTAACATCGCGCGAGACCATTGCAGTTCGGTTATTGGAAACCACCTTGTTTCCGGAGCAAAAGACTCCTGTCATTGAAGATATTGCGGCCCCAGAGTTTGTGAATCAGGTTACATCAGCATTGCTGGAGAAAGTGGTGGCTATCGAAGCGGAAAGTTTTTCGGTGGCGGCGGTTTCTGATGACGAGATCAAAGACCTCCTTACGAAGGTGAGAAAAGGTCTTTCCGGGCATCTGGCATGGCAGCGGTTGGAGGTATCCCCGGCAGAACTCCAGGATTTTCTTGTGCGCAAAGTGCGCAGTAAGAAGTTTCTCAAATATAAAACCGACGCCGCAAGTTTGACGGTTACCGATTACGAGGTTAAAGAGTATTACGAAAAGAGTCGCTATAAATTCGGGAATCTACCCCTTGAAAGTTTTAAAGAAAATATTCGGCAGTTCCTAATTCAGAAACAAACAGAAGATCGACTCCGCGAATGGTTTGAAGTTTTGCGCAAAAAGTATCAGGTGCGTAATTTTATGGCGGAAGTCGGGTGAAGATCAGTTGGCTGACGCTCGAGAATCTTGATTCGATGGTGGAAATCATTCATCAATGTCGCCAAGTGATGAATCTACAGGCTGAGTTGGCATGGAGTAGAGATTCTATATCTAAAGCGATGGATACAGGAAAAGTATTGGGAGCCTTACAGGATCAACCAGGGGAGCGGCTCATGGGGTTTGTTTTATTCATGCCACTGGGTCCTGAGCCTGCAGTGTGCCTCGAGATTTGGTGTTTAGCCACCCATCCGGAATTTCAGGGGCAGGGGGTGATGGGGAGGTTACTAAAAGAAGCTCAGCAACTAGCCCCAGAGATCTGGCTTGAAGTCCATGAGCGCAATCAATATGCCATTGGGTTTTATAAAAATAAGGGATTTCAACAGGTTGGCATAAGAAAGCGCTATTATGAGGATGGTGGTGATGCATGGCTATTTTCCTGGAAGGACGAAAAACACGAGCAATTCTAATTAAATGGTGACTTTTTTATCAAGTGTTGATAAAAGATGATAGTAAATATGTTTGTTTGCAAACATATGGTCATTTTGTAAGAACAAAAATGGGCCCGAGTAGGCTCATTTTTTT
>JBILOD010000058.1:0-11746 GCA_044374645.1 Pseudobdellovibrionaceae bacterium
TTGCTAAAATCTCTGAGGACTTTATTGCTACGGCAAAAGAAAGAGTTCAATCGCCACAGTCTCTTAAAGAGCTCTACCACATGGCTCATCAGCTGAATGAGTTGAACATGAAGAGTAGTAGTCCAGATTCAAATCTCTCTTCGTTTTTGGTTAAGTGCATTGTTGACAACAAATCTCAATTTAACTCGAGTGATGAGGTCTATCAATATAGAACCTATTCTTTGGCCGAATCTTTGGGTGCCAAAAAAGTGGCCTTAGTAAGTATTGCTGAAGGTCTCCTAGCTTCAAGCAGTGAACAGATAAAACAGTTTGCAGCGACAGAAATTCTTCAAAGGGACTCTTCAAGAAAAAATTTGAAGACCCTTGTCACGGAGGCATTAAATCATTCTCGATGGACCACTAGAAGAAAAGCAATTCAAGCCTTGGTTTCAGCAAAGCCAACAGAAGATGAACAAAACGCTATTCTTCTCAAAATGAACGATGACGTTCGTGAGGTCCGTGAAGCCGCACTTGCCGCAACAAGCTCTATTAACCTGAATGGCACTAATTTGAAGACCCTGCAAACGCTTTCAAACAGTCAATACTGGACAACTCGACGTAGCTCTGCCGCTCTCCTAGCTCAAGTATCAGGCAAAAAGGCAACAGACCTTTTGATCGGCAAGATGTCGGACGATGTTCGTGAAGTCAGAGAAGAGGTGTTCACTCAACTTAATAGCCGTACGATTGGAGAAGATTCTCTTGAAACACTTGGAAGTCAATTTGATAGTCAATACTGGACAGTAAGACGAGACGTAGCCAAGTTGGTCGGCAAGTCCCAAGCGCAAAAAGCAACAGACCTTCTCATAGGCAAAATGTCTGACAACGTAAGAGAGGTTCGAGAAGAAATCATGGTACAACTTTCAGCTCGATCTTTGAACGAGAATTCTCTTTCAGGATTAGAAGCGCAATCAAAGAGTCAGTTTTGGACGGTGAGAAGAGATACAGCAAGTCTTATTAGCAAGATTTCAAGTGATAACGCCGTAAAAGCTCTCATTACATTGTTATCGGATGATGTCCGTGAAGTTCGTGAAAAAGCTGCTGAATTGCTCAGTTCTAAGCCAATGAAAGACGCTTTTGTTCGTGCGCTCCAAACGCAACTCGTAGGTCAGTATTGGACTTCTCGCAGAGAGGCTGCCCGACTGTTGGGTAAAATTAAAACAGATAGTTCTTTAGATGCGTTAATTGCTCGACTACAAGTAGAAACGGTTCATGAAGTCAGAGACGCTATTTCTGACGCCATTTCAGCGATTAGAGGCTAAACTACGAAGTGGGCAATCAGTTGCCCTCTTTTCGAACTCGAAACCCAAAGGGGTTCTGTCTGTCGGCATGACGGGCAACCTCATTTGGGCCTCCGTTCATAGAGTTGGCATTGAGAGCTTCACCCACAGTCGACCCCGCACAGCCCTTTTCGCGGGCTATCTGACCCATCGACCTACCCAAAACGATGTACTCAACTGCGCGGATAAGCCGCGTTAATTCAATCAAGATTTGTTTAGCTGAATCGAAAAAAAATTCTGAGCGATCCGACGCCGTACTTTTACGGTCGGAGGCATACTTGCGCCTAAATTTTGGCGTCTTTTTGCGATCACTTCCCTCGTGGTGAGTGGAGTTGTTGTGCGCGTGCTCACCGTCAGGGCGCACAGATCCATTTAAGTCGGATAAGACTTATCGTGGTGTAGCTAAATTTTAGTAGGCCTGCACTTACCGTGCAGAATCCGCGGTTCAAACCCTTTCACATCCCAACATCAAACCCTTGTCTTGACACTCTCAAGACCGAGCTATGCGGTTGTCAAAGAGCTCAAACGACTCTCGGGCTCTAGGCCGTCGAGTGTATATGGGTGCACACTTGATCCGGGAAGCACCAACCCTCTATGAACTCTATCACCCCCTTGAAGTATTTGACTGGAACTCGAAGCCACAGGGCCTTCGCACGTTCTTGGATCTTAGCTGGAAAATTGATAAATTTTCGTCTCGTCTTTTTCGCCATGGATGGTTGATCGGGATTATCCATGATGGCCACGTACCTCATCAGATTGTGCGCGATCATCGCAAAGATGTACCAAGCTCGATTGGCCACAAGTTTACGGCAGGGAAGATTATTCAGAGAATAACCGTATTTGGCTTCCTTATTCATATTCTCTGAGGAACCACGTTTTTGGTGGTGAGCGGAGAAAACTCCCCATCTTGGTGATGGTCATTTCCCCTCTGGAAATGGTGAGAGTAGCCTGTCCTTAAAATCGGAACATCCTGAACTTAACAGTCAGGAGGTTTTTTATTCCCAAAATCTAAGCACTCAATCCAATAACACCGACCATCCTTGCTTTAAAGAGCAATTAAATAGGTCTTGCTTTTTTCTAATTAAATCGCGACCTTATGCCCAAAACAGGTCGGGTTTTTTAATCCCTCCGCCTGAGTGCAGGCTTTTATATTAAAAGCACTGGTAAAAATAGAGTCGGCGTAGATGGAAAAGAAACTTTAGCATTGGCCTTAGAAACTGAAAACATTAGTAAAGATTTTCATGACCATTGCATTGAAGTTGGCTTCACTATGGAACATTACTAATTAGCTAAGAACAGTTTTCCAGAAAGTATATGTTTTTTGGTCTCGGGGCGTGAGTACCACGCCTACATATCCAGATCCGCATTCGTGAGGCTCACTTGCGATACCTGCACAATCTTTTGTTAAGATTGGCAGTTTAATTTCGAATTGGCCCTTACATTTAGGGCGGTGATACACATCTTTTCCAGTTTGTGTTTTAAAATCCATTCATCTGAATGTGAATTCACGTAAATCATTTTCTAAATTCCCTATACTGCAAAGCCCATTCAAAAATTTGTCGAACCAGGTCGTTTGTACTGGCAGCATTATTTTCTTTCTTAGACTCTTCGGCCCTTTCATCAACACTCTTTAATAAGTCTGCTGGCAGACGAAAGCTTGTCGTTTTGTAAACGGGTTTTTCATCGGGCTTATACTCAAGACCATCTTTTGGTTTCTTAATTTTTACCTTCACTTTTACAGTATAATATAAGCTAGGAGTTTTTATGGCTCGCTATAAAAGAGGCGAAACACCAAAGTTGAATGAAATCACTATCAAGAAAATTGCTGAAGCAATTAGAAGTGGGGTCACAATTGAAAAAGCCACCAGTGATTGTGGTATTTCAAAAGACACGCTTTATAGATGGCTTGATGGGCGTGACGGTAGGTACTCAACCCCTCTCATCATTGAATTCAATCGTAAGGTTGAATCTGCTATGGAAGAGGCTCGATTGAAAAATCTCGGACTTTTCAGAACTCCCGATTTAACTTTCTAGTTTTGATTGTCGAATACAGTTGTAAACTGTCTTTATGTGCCACTGAGCACCTACCTTGGGACAAGGAATGCGTAACTTATTCAACTCCTCAACGATTTGTCTAATCGAATAGCCCTGGCCCCTTACATTCGGATTTTATCTAGGGCCGCCTGTTCTGATTCATGTTTTAAGAGATGACCCTCAATGCGTTGAAATCCGAATTTAACTTGTTCATTGATCAGTCGGTCTTTGGTTCTCAAAGGGATCTTCATATACAATAAATGACGCCGAACAGTCTTCCAGGAGGAAACTGTTTCGGCAGCGATTTCCTGCAAACTAAGCCCTTCTTCAAGGTACTTCTGGCGGAGGAAATCCTCATTTTTTAGTGACTTTATAGGGGCTAGTTGCGTTCTATTAGATATAGAAGCTAGAGGAAACCTGGTTCGCTTCCGATTGGCGGGACTGAGCCATTTTTTAAAAAGTTAAACCTGCTGACGGCAGGTTTTTTCGTTTCTAGGAATCACAAGAAAAAACAATAACATACTCAAGTGGAGCTCTTTAAGCTCGGATCTCCGATATTGTTCAACGTAATCGATTTCACGATACTTGACGACTTTTGTAATACTCGCGGATTACAGACCACGCGACTTCATCTATTCATCGTTTACACACACTCGGTTCACATAGTTTTCACCCTAATAGACGAATGTCTTCTCAGGAGGAAAATGTATGGAAATTCAAAACTGGCTGACCTATTTCGAAAGTAACATGAAAAACGGATTGTCGATCTCTAAGGACGTTCACACTTTGACGGATGAGGAACGCAAAAGAATCACGGGCTCCATCCAAAGTTTTCAGTTGGGTGAATCTTCTGAGGGCAATGTCTTAAGGGAGCAGGCACGAGCACAAAGTATCAAGACAGGAGAGCCTGGGTACCTTGAGGCCATTGAACACCTCATCCGAGAAGAAAACTTGCACTCCGCCTATCTAGGTCAATTTATGCAACAGCACTCTATACCAAAAATAAAACGAGGTTGGAATGATGCCTGTTTCCGCTTTTTAAGGCGCCTTGCTGGCGTTGAGCTAAGCACCCGCATTCTTGTTACAGCAGAAGTCATCGCTCTGACCTATTATGAATGTCTTGGTGGGGCGACTCAATCTGCCGTCCTAAAAGAAATATGCAGTCGAATGTGTGAGGAAGAAAAGGCCCATATCAAATTTCAAATGTTTCAGATTCATAGAATCAATTTTCAAAAACACACGTTGTTTGGCTCCCTTTCAAATATTCTTCACTTCGTTTTGACTTTTGTAACTCTGTTCCCAGTGTGGTTGGGACATAAGGAAGTGCTGCGAACTAAATATGATTTTCGCACATACGTGAAAAAAGTCTGGAGTGATTTTCAAAACAGCACCTACCAGGGCCAACTCAATGCAGCCCGCTCGTTAGTACGAACAGGATTTTTATCTCCGGAGGTACTATGTTCCTAATATCCAAACGCAAACGTATTTTCGATCTCATAGGATGCTTTATTAGTTTTTGGATCTTTACTCCGGTTGCACTGTTGATTGCTTTGCTGATTTTTCTTGAAGAGAGAAAATCTATCTTCTTTATTCAAAAAAGAATCGGTCTTAACGGTAAGACGTTTCAAGTTTTCAAATTCAGAACAATGACAGACGGTCAGGTTACGCGAGTTGGCAAATGGCTTAGAAAGACCGGATTGGATGAGCTGCCACAGTACTTAAATGTGGCACGAGGTGAAATCAGTATTGTTGGCCCTCGACCCCTTACGCAATTTGATATTGATCGATTAAATTGGGAAAGGCATAAGTTTCGTTGGCAAATGAAGCCGGGCCTGACAGGTCTTGCACAAATAAAGTCTGGAGTCAGTGCAAATCACTCTCTGCAGGCAGACTTGGACTACTTTCATAAAGCCACAATGGCTTTGGATTGTAAAATAATTCTAATTTCTTTTTTGATGAATGTTTTTGGAAAGCGGCGGGTTCAGGCCACGCTTCAGCGTTGGGCCACCTGACCACTTGTCCTTCCAAATCTTCTCTCCGTTTTACTAAATTTCATAAAGTGACGATCAAGATCGTCACTTTTGAAGTCTGGCCAAAATTTTTCCTCAAAATGAATTTCAGCATACGCCGCTTGCCATAGAAAAAAATTCGACAGTCTACTTTCACCACCAGTTCGAATAATCAAGTCAGGATTCGCAAAGGCGCCTGTCAACAATGTGTTCTCAATATCCTGCACTTTTATCTGAGATAAATCTATTTGCTCACGTGCCATGCGTTTTATTGCTTGGCAAATGTCATGCTGACCAGAGTAATTCACGGCGATTAAAAGTTTAAGACCTTGGTTCCCAGACGTGATTTCTTCTGCTTGGTCAATCGACTTAATAACTGGTAGCGGAAGACCATCTCGATCTCCGATAATTTGAACCTTTATTCCAACCTCCATAAAAAAAGGTATTTTTTCTTCAAGCGACCGAGCCAGTAGGCGCATCAGCACGCTCACTTCGATCTTTGGCCGTCCCCAGTTTTCTTTTGAAAATGCAAACAAACTTAGTGTCGATATGTCGGTTTGACTAACATAATGGATAATTTCAAATGCACTTCGTGCACCAGCAATATGACCTCTAGTACGGCTCAGGTTTTGGTTTGTAGCCCAGCGTCCATTGCCATCCATGATGATCGCTAAATGATTAATGCGGTTCATAGAGTCCTCCCTAACTTAGATTCTCAGTTCCATGTGAAGACCATGTGAAGTGAATATGGGTTTCGTATGAGTCTTGTTGTCAATTAGCATCGGATGCTATAGTGTGTGGAAAGATGAAACCTAAAATTTTAATCATTGAAGATGAACGCAATATTGCGGAAACCCTTGTTTATGCCTTGGAAACTGATGGATTTCAGGCCATCCGTGTGGCCACGGGGCAAGAAGGACTGAAGCTCTTAAAAGAGAAAACCTTTGATCTTATTATTTTAGACGTTGGGCTTCCTGATCAAAATGGGTTTGAGGTTTGCAAAAGAATCAGAAAGCAAAGTCAAATTCCAATTTTCTTTCTCACTGCCAGAAGTGGTGAAATCGATAAAGTTGTCGGTCTAGAGATAGGAGCTGATGATTATATCACCAAGCCTTTTAGTCCCCGCGAAGTCACGGCACGAATCAAATCATTATTTCGACGTCTTGATGTTAACAACAGGTCACAGCCATCAATCAAAACAGCGGGCTCTTTTAAAATCGACGAATCTAAGTACTCTATATCATTAAAAGGAAAGCCACTGGAACTTACGAGATATGAGTATGGATTGCTGAAGGTTCTTTTGCGCCGTCCGGGGCAAGTGTACACGCGAGATCAGCTTATGCAAGAAGTTTGGGATGAGCCTGAAATGGCACTGGATCGAACCATTGATACTCATATTAAATCGATTCGAACAAAGCTGCGTGAGATTGATCAAAGTATAGATGTCATTCAAACTCATCGAGGCATCGGCTATTCTGTATGTGAAGATCTTCCGTGAGTCTTCGTCGTAAGATTTTTATTACTTTCGTTCTTATTCTTGCCTTAGCAGGTGCAGGAATGACGTATTGGGTTCAGACAGAAGCCCGAAATTCATACGCCCACGTCGTTGAGGAGATTCTCGCCGACATGGCCCAACTATTTGCTGCGCAAATTCAACAAGAAATCACCAACGAATCTCCAGGATACATAAAGGCCGTAAATTGGGAAAAGTCTTTTGGAGAGTTCAAAAAGCGAAGGCTTTCCGCAGAAATTTTGAACGTAATTAAAACACAAACTGCTATCGATACCTACATTACAGATGCGCAAGGCATAGTCCTGTATTCTTCCCGCGACAAAAATGAAATCGGTAAAGACTATTCTCAGTGGAGAGATGTAAATTTGAGCCTGCGGGGTAAATATGGTGCGCGAGCCACACGCTCGAGCAAAGAAGACAAGCAAAGTTCTGTGTATTACGTAGCTGCACCGATCTACGCCGGTGAAAAAATTATCGGTGTTGTCTCTGTGATCAAGGCTCGAGCCAGTGTCACTACAGTATTAGATTACTTTTTTCAGAAAATGGTTCTAGGAGTTTCCTTAGTCATCCTTTTGGCTCTAGTTTTTGGGGGGCTACTTTTTGTTTGGATTACGGCGCCAATTGACAGCCTCAGAAACTATGCGCTTGAAATCTCAAAAGGCCAAAAAGTACCTTTACCAGAAATGCCACACAGAGAGTTGAAGGAGCTAGGTAACGCATTCGAAGAAATGAGAATTTCTCTAGAAGGTCGTAAGACCATCGAACGTTTCATACAGTCGTTGATACATGAACTTAAAAGTCCTTTAGCAGCAGTTCGTGGTTCTGCCGAGTTAATGTTGGAGCCAATGCCTGATAAACAACGTGATCGCTTCTTGAGGAACATTTTGGAAGAAACTGGGCGAGCCCAGGATGTTCTTCAACAGATCTTGACCATTGCGGCGTTGGAGTCTCAATCCTCACTTACAAAAACGGAGTCAGTCGATCTGAGTGAAATCCTGAAAGAGGCTAAAGATGCGCTCGTCTCGATTTGTGTTCAAAATAAAGTCTCATTCAATACAATTAATGTTTCTAACTCAGTCGCCATCAAGGGAGATAGGTTCCTATTAACTCAGGCATTGCGAAATATTCTTCAAAATGCAGTCGAGTTTTCAGATGCTGAGGGCACAGTGCATATCGAGCTAATTAATGAAGGTACTCGTGCAATAGTGAGGGTGATTGATGACGGATCAGGAATACCTATCTATGCACAGAATAAACTCTTTGAGAAATTTTTTTCCCTAGAGAGGCCACGGACGGGAAGAAAAGGTACTGGGTTAGGACTAAGCTTTGTTCGTGAAGTCATTTTGTTACACAAAGGGACTATATCGGTTGTGAGCCCAGCTCCAACAAAAGATAGAGGCACCGTTGTGGAAATTATTTTACCTGTTTGAACGTATAGTCAGTAACGAATTTTTTTTGCGAAAATAGCGATTGGAGTGAATTTGAAAAAAATAAGTGGGGTCTCATCTTCCTAAATATTTTTGGGGGTATGGTTGCCAGATTCCAAGGCCTTAATGACCAGAGACTCATCAAAAGGTTGCCAAATGCGACCCCACCACTATTTTGGAGTTTGAGGGTTTGTCTTAGATCGGTTTGATTTTACTTTTTGATATCGAAAAGCTTTTCCAAAGCAGTTTTCCAAGGAAATATTTTAAATTGACCTTGTTCGCGATAGTATGGCTCTCGACTAATGATCCAAAATTCACTGACCATCAGATCTCTCATAATATTCTCATATTTATGAAGTTCAACAGAATCAACTTTCTCAGTGCTTTTGATTTCGATTAGTACCTTTTTGTTTCCAGAAAGTTCGATGATGAGGTCAATCTCCAAATCATCTTTTGTTCGTAAATAAGAAAATCGCCAACGTTTTCTAAAATAGTCAGCCAAGCGAATGATTTCCACGATAATAAAATGCTCGAAGGCAAGACCATAGGCAGAAGTTGAGTGCAAAAGAGGGGATTCCAGGCTTCTTTCTATGGCTCTCTTCACACCGAGGTCAAAATAGTAGTATTTGCTTCGTTGTGACTGCCTTTTTCTGACTGAAAAATCAAAAGGAGGTAATTCAAAAATAAGTAGGGTGTCTACCAAAATTTCGTAGTATCTTTGAATGGCCATGGCATCGACCCCAACGTCGCGGGCCATTTTCGAAAGGTTGATTTCTTTCCCATTCATCTGTGCGCTTGCATCGATGAATCGCAAAAAGGGTTCTAGTTTTCTGACTATTTGTTCTTCTTTGATTTCCTCTTTGATGTAATTTTGGACATAACTAAATAGAAATTCTTCACAGAAGTCCAGGCTCTCACTTGAGGTCATCACTTTTGGTAAACTGCCCCAGTTGAGAACCAGGTCCAAATTGAAATCATCTTTGAGTTCTAGAAAGGTGAGTGGGTGCATGTGGTATGTCAAAGCACGCCCGGCGAGGAGGTTTGCAGAAAGTCGCCTGAGCTTGCGAGCACTGGAGCCCGTGAGTACAAATTGATAATTGTCGCGTTCAATGAGCTGGTGAATATAGTTTAGAAGTCCGGGTAAGCGCTGAATTTCATCTACAATGATGAACTTAGATTTCTGGGATTTAATTTTTGCTTCAAAGAGCTCAGGTCTACGAACGAGTGCTTGATACAAACCTTCATCTAGGAGGTCGATCATGTATTTTGGTGAGTCCCTAAATGTCTCAGTAAGAAAGGTTGATTTACCTGTTCCACGAGGACCAAGTATGAAAAAGCTCTGTCCTTTTAGTGGCTTGAGGAGTCTAATATACATATGTTAAGAATGTACGCCATTTTTAACATATGTACAAGTCCTTATCTGTGGCTTTTCTGAAGGCGATAGTCTGGGGTCATCGCATTGGTGGTATGCTGATATTCGAATACCTCTCGCCCGTTCCTTCAGACCTGGACTTCGTCGGTCGCTTTTTCTTTCCGCTCGCGGGCCTACAATTAATACAACTCCGCCGCATAAATCTCAGTTCATTTCAGAAAGTCTTCTCAGAAATGACCGGTAATGCTACCTAGGTTTGATACATCAGGTGGAGGTCAATTTTGAAAAAAATCAGGGTTCTTTTATTGGTTCTGATGTTCTCGAGTTTTGCTGCGGCAGCCGAGTTCAGTGTCACACTCCGATATTCCTATGTTTTTGATATGTGGTGTTCCTCACACGTAGGATCCTCAGTGACACAGGATGAGGTCAATGGGCTCTATACGGTGTTTCCAACGCTTCAGTCCGCTTGGACCAAAACCGGCCCAGGACTTGTGAATGCTCTCGAAACTACAATGCGAAAGAGCTTCCTCCAGCGTGAGTTTATTGCAACCGTTTTCTTATGCAAAAATACACCGTCAATGAGCATGCCCTTATTAATCAATGGCAACTGGTTTTATGGGCCGAAGGCGCAAGACCCTGATCTTGTGGTGGATATTATTTTTCATGAGCTACTTCATACTTTTATCGTCGATCATTTTCCTAAATTGTATAATTCATCAATGTTCACTAAATATCGCAGCGAAGATCCTGGAGTGCTTTCTCACCTGCACCTAATGGCCCTCCAAAAGAAAGTTTATTTGTCGCTGGGCCTCAAGGAGAGGATTGAAAACGTCATCCGTTTTGATAGCGAACATTATCGAGGTGCTTATAAACGCTCTTGGGAAATTGTAAACCTCGAGGGAGAAGATGCGTTCTTTCAAGACCTTTTGACCTGCCAATGAAAGCCACCTATTTCCTCCTATATTTGGCGAGATGTTTGCACAAACTGGGGGCTGGAGGTTCAATGTCAGGTCCGCATACTATTCAAAAGCTTAAATAGTTGACATGAACGCCCACCAATCAGTAACTAAGCTTGATTTGGTAAATTTAAGATTTTGGGGAAATATTAGTGTTTTTTGGTCTCTAGCCTTCAACAGTTGTTTCGCTCAAAGTAACGCACATCATTTTTGGCCTAAGGAGATTGAAATGGCACTACTCAGATTTAAGGTCCTTTTTGTTGGGATACTGTTCGTTCAAAGCTCATGGGCAAGCGAGCCCTTAGTGACCGTACCAAAAGTTGATATCAGTCGATATTTGGGTCGATGGTACGAGATTGCGAGTCTGCCACAGAGGTTCCAGAGAGATTGCTTTGCGGTGACCGCCGATTATAGCCTTAGGGAAGATGGAGATATCGCCGTATTGAACTCTTGCCAAAAGGGAGCGGTTGATGGCCCACTGAAGACCGCGAAGGGAAAAGCTTGGGCCGTAGATAGTACAAATGCAAAGCTGAAAGTTCAGTTCTTTTGGCCCTTTCGGGGTGACTACTGGATTATAGAGCTAGGTGACAATTATGAATATGCAGTTGTTGGAAATCCAAGTCGAGAGTATTTGTGGATCCTATCCCGAACCCCAGCAATGGATGCAAGTCTTTATGATGAACTAGTTTCCAAGATTGCCGATAAACACAAATACACAAATTTAGATAAACTAAAAAAGATGATTCAAAAATAACGAATGCCACTGAATCAAAGGAGAAGGGCTTTTTCATTTTAACTTTAATTCAGTAGTTATCGTTGTAAAGTCTTAGCCCGAAGGATTTCGATTTGGTCACAAGCCTCTTTGACTGAAAGGCCGCACGCTTTTTCCAAATAGCGAAGGCCACTGTCTTGATTTCCCAATGCCACCTCAATCAGACCTCCTTTATAACAGCCCCCTTCAGCATTCTGCTGTTCACAGGCTCGAAGAAATTCCTGCTTTCGATATTCAAGATCCCACTCAATCCTGGTGCTCCTCGGTTTATCGTCAAACAAGAGACTCCATAGGTTTTCGAGATCTAAAAAATACCCTGGTTGGAAAGAGGTCTGACTGGGGCTAAT
>JBILOD010000486.1:0-3470 GCA_044374645.1 Pseudobdellovibrionaceae bacterium
CAATGGAACTGAAGTATGCTTCTGAGACTCAGCCCCAGATTCGTTCCGAGATTTCCAACGCTCCATCAATGCCGCTGGCCACGCCCCACTGGCTTGACTTGGTTTGAAAAGGCCTGTCGCAACAATGATCATCAGCAATGGAGCCAGTGAGACTGCCATTGTCAGTCCCCTGTCTACGATTTTGACGATCCGGCTCGAATAGTTCACTTTGATCTCCCATAGAGAAAAGGTAAGCCTCTTACTTCAAAATCGATGCCAAATGGGTCATCCCCAGGATCGTATATTTAAATGGTAATGGCCAAAATTGAATTCACATCAGATCCAGGAAATAAAAAAATCTCAAGCACCCAACATGTCCAATCACAATAGAATTCCCATCTAGAACTGTCATGCTTGGAGGAAAGCCGGAGCACCTAGACCATTCTAAAAAAATGGGCAAAAGATGAGGGTGCCCGTTTGGAACAACTGAAGCAAATTGAAACGAAATGCATGGCTGCAATTCAAAAATACTTAAAACACTAGGCCAATCGAAAGGAATCCCAAATGCCCCCTACCGGTCACGAGCGACTACCCCCAACGTAAAAAAATTCAGCTTCAAACGATCCGGCCTATGATTTCTAGTCGCCAAATTTTAAGCGCAAATGCGCCTCCGACCGTTTTTCACGGCATCGGAACGGCAAAAATATTTTTTCCGCACAACTAAACAACTTTTGATTCATTTAACGTTGGTTATTCGCGCCTTTGAAATCACAAATTACCAGGTACACTATCAGGTATAAGGAGCATAAACCATAATTTGCTCCCTGACCTCCCCTATTCAAAATAAATTGGACGGGCCGCAGGCCCTTTTCTTAAGAATTTTTTTCAACAAATTATGTCCCACCGGATATGGGATGCCAGGGAGTTCTCGCTAGACTTAGGGGACGCAATGATCGTGATTGAATTCGCCGGCATACTTATGGCACTTCACCTATTTGAAGAGCCTTAACTTGGCCCTTAGACGAAATGGAAGGTTTGAAATGTCAAAAGGTTCTACAGCTGTATTGCTTTTTTTGTCGTTACAGCTTTTATCAAGAATGGCGTTCGCCTCAACGAATCGCTGTGCCGAACTATTTCTTTCTGGTAACAAGACGGAGCCAACGCGCCGATCTGAGACTGAGGTGAGCAAAACTGTTCGCACAGAAATAGCCAATCAAGAACTGTCTCAGTATTTTTCGCCCGTAGAATTCCCGAATTTTTTACTTTCTTCGCGGTTTAGGCAAGCTGATCTGTCCCGCCTTAGCTTTACCGAAAGGAGGGCTCTGGTTGCCGAAGTCGCACAAACACGGGTCGCACTTGAGCAAGCTCTTTCCGCAATTTTTTCTCGTGTCACGATACCTGTAACTGGGCCTGACGGCAAAAGCACTTCAGTGCGTTTGTTTCCGATACTGACCGAACGAATTCATGCCATAGATTCGACCGCAAGAGTGCAGCCGAGTGGAGGTGTTGTTCGTTCTATTCTGGGCCTTATCTACAAAGAAATTGGTGAGGCAATTCAACAAAATCTATCTCAAGACCATTTAGCTGTCCTTCAAAAAATTTCTCGTTTCGAACATTCTCTGTTTGATAGCAAAGGCGATGTTTCAGCTGACCGTATTCGTGGCGTCGGCAGTGATTTTGATATTCTATTAGATACACAGAATCCGTCCCAGTTCGAGGCCATTCAAAAAGAAGTTAAATCCGTCGTCAATTCCGCGGCTGATGTTTATATGGATAAGTCAAATAGGAATGTACTTAATAAAGCCGTTTTTTCGATTGGCGACATCAAGCCGAATTTTGAGTTCAATGGGAAACCCGGTCAAACTCTGCGCTCCGTCACACAAGGCGGATCAACGCTCGATTTCTTGTTGTTTGATTTAGAAAACCGAAGGCTTGTTGAACCTAGACAACATCAGAACATTATAAGCGATTTAATTCTCGGCTTCTACACCTACACGCCTGCTATTGGGCGACGTGAAAATCACAGTGCAACGGTACTTCGTGGCCTACGAAGTCTACTAGAGCTACCTTATCTCCGTTTGAAAAATGAAGAACTACTTAGGTTGGAGATTCAAGATTTAATCAAACAAGCTAAAAATGGGACTTACCCAAGTGAAAAAGCTCTTGAACAAATTGACAAGATGTATAGAAACGCTCGAATGAGTGGTGCAAATAACCGTCTTCATCGAAGTCCTCCCGACCATCCACTTTCTTTATTCAAAGAATTAGTTCAAGTTCTTCAGAAGGCCAAGTCTGAGGGGAAATTGCGGACAAATCAGGAATTAGCATTACCTGTTTATGCTCGAGAAATGCCTTTGAATCGCACCTTAGATCAACTTCCTGCAGCACTTCGTCCGTTCGTCATGACCGCGACAGATTTTCAAAGCAAGTATTTAATTGAAGGTAAAATTTATCATGGAACACCAAGCGTAGAAGCTGCCTTGTCGATCATACGGGGCGGGTTCCGCGAAACAGTTTATGGAAAGGGCCTGCGTCGAGGGGCCTTCTTTTCAGCTCTCAGATCCGTTTCCGAAGTATTTAGATTTAAACTTGGCAGTGAAGATTTATTTCAAAATTACGGGTTGGTCTTTGAATTGACCATTCGTTCGGGAGTGCGCCCTAATGTCATCGATCTTCGTAAAAACCTCGATCAGGTTAAAGCCCTAATCGAACGAGAAGCGCAAGAGAAGGGCATTGAGATGGCCGATCTCTTGGCTACTAAATATGGCTTTGATGTGATTATATTGGCTGACAAAGCAATGCTGGTTAAAAATACGGCAATACTGTCGCCCATTACTTTTACTTCCTTGATTCGTTCTATTAGTGAAAGCTTGAAGGACAAGTCTGCACCAGTCAGAGAGCGTGTTCACCGCTATATGACCTATCGGGGCCTCTATCCATATGGTCGAAGTATGGGGATTACAGATCTTCCCACTGTTCCTTCGCTCAACGAATTTACAAACTTACTTTACAGTTCGTTCTCTGACAAACAGGCATGGGAATTCGTGATGTCTTTTCATGATCTCGAAGCCGCAAAGCTATTGACGGAAGCTGATAAAAATCAATTTAACAATTTTGTTAAACTAAATTTATCCTGGGAACATTTCTATATTGAACAGATGGGGTGGTCACATGAATTTTCTCAAGTTATTACTGCTGATGTGTTCAGAAGTATTTTTGAGAATAGAGTACCTGTGAACGGTTCGCTTGAGCAGATAAGAAATTACATGTGTTTCATGTTCAATGCTAGTGACAAAATCGATTTGACTCCAGATATGGAAGCCTTTGTGCAGAGGAATTTTAACCCAGTTCTTTTTCAAGATATTTTGAATCATTCCTCTTACCCTAACCGCATGTTGATAGAAATTTTCAGTTCGAAACTTCTTAGCCCTCAACACATCACAAGTCTCAAACAATTTTATATGAATAGGCTTCATCAGGCTGTGCAAACT
>JBILOD010000487.1:0-3452 GCA_044374645.1 Pseudobdellovibrionaceae bacterium
ACTTATTGTCAAGAGACTATTATCGATTCAATGAACCTCTGTAAAAGACTTTTACCAAAAAAAGCCCTTTAGCCGGGGCCGTGTAGGCCGCTTGGGTACGGTCTTTGGCCAAAAGTAAATGTGCCAGGTCGTCAGGGGTACGATTCTTCTGCATAAAATAGAGCTGAGTTCCCACAAGATTCCGAACCATTTGCTTCAAAAAGCCATTTCCCGTCACTTCAAAATAATACAAATGGGGACGCTTTTGAATCCAACGGGCTTTATATATAGTGCGGATGGTGGTTGGAACATCCGTGCCTACGGACTGAAAGCTTTTGAAATCGTGTGTGCCTTCAATAACTTGAGCCAATTTTTGCAAATGTTCCAAATCAAAACGATGGGGATACCAGTGGCAAAACCGAGCCATAAAGGTTGGCGCGGTGATTTTAGTCGAAATTACGTAGCGATAGGTTTTAGCTCTTGCTGAAAGTAAGGAGTGAAACTCTTTGGGTACTGATTCTGCCGATTGAACCACAATGGACTCGGGAAGCATGGCCCTTAAGGCTTTCACAAAATTTATTCCCTGAGGGTTTCTCGGCGCATCAAAATGCACAATTTGAGCGAGAGCATGGACGCCAGTGTCAGTCCTACCTGAGGAAATGCATCGAACAGGCTCCTTAAATATTCTTGCCAGGGCCGTCTCAAGATTTTCTTGAACGCTTGGCTTAATAGAATGTTTTTGTTTCTGCCACCCACAGTAATCAGTCCCATCATACGAAACCACGAGCTTGACTCGATATGGGCTCTTATTAACACCAGACTGACGATGACTCTCTGAATTTGATTTTTGATCCGGGCCACTGAATTTTTCTGTTTTACTCATTGGTTGGAAGGTCTAATGGCCTCCCTTCTAAAAGTCAAAACCGAGCCCCAAATTGATAAGATTGCTTGAAATATCTATCTCTTTTGAAAAACCTTGAACTCGTCGGAACTCAACATCGAGCCAAAGATTATTGATTCCATACTCTGCATCAATACTCGCAGCACCGTAAGTATCAAAATTCCCAATATTGAGCCTCACTCCACCACTCGCTTGTGCAGCCGGGATAAACTTCGATTTGTTTCTCTTATTATCATCCCGATGTTCATAAAGAATGGCCGGTACACCGCCACCACTAAAATAGGGTACGACCCAAGGATGCGCTGTGTACTGGAAGCGGTAAGTGAAGCTAATATGATTTAAGAGTACATATAATGTATATCGCTCTGATGCCTTCGTACCATCATCAAGAAAACGGCCCGGTCCCTCCACCTGACCAATCCCGGTTCCAAAGCTCAAGATCCACTGACCAAATTTCCTGAAGGTGAGCCAGTCATAATCAATCAATACTGTGCCTACCGGCTTATCCCCATAAATGTCTTCATAGGTGATAGTCGTCGTTTCTAACTGTCGTTCTAGAGGAAGCGGTGGCATTTGTGCCATTCGGATGCTAGCGGAACCTTCTTTTTCGCTCTCCTCACCCTTATACACATAAGAGCCATCGCTAGTGACCCTCAAAAGGCCCCGTTTATAATTTCGAGAGCTGGGTACGACTTTAAGATCATCCTTATATTCTCTCGCTCCCCCATCAGACTCTTCCTTATAAAGATACCCGCCATCTTCATCAATACCGACAAATCCACGATGGGAGGATTGAGGGTTCCAGCGCGGCAACGCCGCCGTTGACGACGGATTGTCATTCAATTGATCTTTTTTAGGGTCGGTCGTTTCTACTTCGCCCTCAGCAAGTGTATCTCCAGCCGTGGCAGACTCGGTGGATACTTTTGAATTCTGTGACTCAATAGAGGATCTACCGGCATTGCTGGATTTGGCCGAACCATCGTCTTTTAAGCTGGGAGTCTGATCAACCTCTGCTGACTTAGGCGTCACCGGTGGCGGCTCAGGGATAACATTCTCCTCCAAGGGAGTATTACCGCGCGCATCCAATTCTTGTTTCTCCCGCGCTTCTAACTCTGCTTCAGCATCCGCTTCTTCGTCTAAAAGGGGATCATTGAATTCGCTGTCCTTAGACGTAGGCTTAGTAGGACTGGCGGCTTTCCCATCCTCGTAACCTAGCAGCAAAATTAAGAGACATAATAGTCCGATCTGAAAAATTTTAATCATGATCGCGCATCAATCTCCGCATAACAAAGAAACCTAAAATAAAGCCAATGGCTGAAAGAAGAAGAAAACTCCTGAGACCATAAAGGATTACCCACTGGGCCATCGAGATAATCGGACTCAACGTACCACGAACAACAGCACGAACTGTTTCACGCTTTTTAATTTTGTGTGCCCACTTGGGGCTATAGGTATAGTATTTCGTCACTAACCAACGACCAATGGCATTGGTTTTTAAGAATCGATCCCGAAACTCTCGTAGGATATCGAGCTGCGGAGCCTGACTAGTACCGTAGGCGGCCGTTGCTATAAAACACTCTTTACCATCTAATAACCCAACCACTTCAGCCGGTATCGCAGAGTGTTTGTCACAGGTCAAAAAGGTCTTCGTTCCCTCATCGGCATCGGCTGAAAAATAGTAAACATTGCCAGCATCATCCACGTTGGCAAAACGGAAGTAGTAGCGCGTGTCGTTTTCTAATCCGGTAATGATATTTTCATCCAAAGTAAAGCTTCCATCGACGCCAGTAAATGTGAGGTCTTTGAACGGAATGGATGGATCTGCGTTGACGGTCGTATGAAACTGACTGTCTGAACACACTTTAGCACCTTCTTTATAGTAAACGCGCAGATAGCGATAAGGTACCCCACCAGGGGACAGATTAAAATTTCCAAGATGGGCGTCATTATGAATATAAACTTTTTCGTCGCCTCGAGCGATCTCGACATAACAGTAGGCTCCGTCCGATTCCGTGGGAGAGTTCAAATCGGGACAAGGAGTAAAAAACTGATTGTCCGCACTGCTGCTACCTGCCACGTAGAGATCCACCGTAAAGTATTCTTCCAGTGTGCTGTCGGATCCCGAACTTATCCCAACCTGAACCTGCTTTACGGACGAGGTTGAATTTTCGCAGGCGTTTCCCGCCCCTACTTGGCCACAGAGCACACTCCACCGCACCTCAATAAAAATTGTAGAGTTGACCGCTAGATAGGTGCTGTAATGCCCTGACTCAGGTACTATTTTTGCCTCGGTACCGGAATCCACCTTGAGAAAAAGTGTACTTGCTGTGGTGATAGCGGACGCATTGTCAGTTTGAAATTCAAAGCGCAGATAACTATCTGGAGAAATACGTGCAGCATTACAAGGCTGATTACTACTGGTGCAGTTGTTACAGGTGGTCGCGCCAGTGCAGGCATCGCCGGCCGTGCCACCATAAACTTTGATGTTTCCCGATGGTGTGACTCCGCCTCCACCCGTCGTGTCTTGAGTTGAATCTGGCCTGACAACTTTCGAGGCATTGAGAATAGTGAC
>JBILOD010000520.1:0-3121 GCA_044374645.1 Pseudobdellovibrionaceae bacterium
AGAAAAATCCGGATACAACGAAGTCGTACTCACTGGGGTCCATATTGGTGATTACGCTGATGTTCGGAATGACAAGGAGCTGGTACTGGAAGATCTCATTGAGGCGATTTTAGCGCGGACGCAGATTTCCCGTATTCGATTGACGTCGCTTGAGCCGGTAGAGCTCACTGATCGTTTATTGAAGCTTTATGAGAACGAGCGCCTGTGTCCCCATTTTCACATGAGCATACAGAGTGCTGAAGACCAGGTCTTGAAAGATATGAAACGCAAGTATTCGGCGGAACAGGTTCGTTCATCGCTCAACACGATTCACGAGCAAGTGCCGACAGCCTTTGTGGGCATGGATGTGATTGTGGGTTTCCCGACAGAGTCAGAAGAAAGCTTTCAAAAGACTTATGAACTTTTGGCCTCGACACCTTGGACCCGTTTGCATGTGTTTCCTTATAGTGAACGATCAGGCACTCGTGCTGCCCAGATGCCTGAAACTGTGCCAACGCGGGAACGCCAACGTCGTTCGGAGTTGTTGCGAGACCTCTATTGGAGTCGTTATCAAGACCGTGCCGCTCAGCAGATTGGCACTATTAAACAAATGTTAGTTCTCAAAGAACAGGACGGAATTGTGCATGGTTTGACTCGGGATTACTGGCCCGTCACTATCAAAAGCCCAGAGATCCAAAGTGCCCCCGTGGATTTGAAAACAGGCACTGAGGTTTGGGTGCAAATCAGCGATTGGGAGCGTCCTTCACTTTCAAACTTTGAAGTTCGCCTCAACGGCCAATTGGTAGGAGGTGGGAATGACTCCACTCATTGAGGTATTAACCGAAAAGTTAAACTACTCTTTTAGAGATCCAGCCTTGCTGCAAAAGGCTCTCACCCATCGTAGCTTTGCGGTGGAGAATAATCATTTAGTGGGCGTCGATAATGAGCGTTTGGAGTTTCTCGGAGATGCGGTCTTGGACCTTGTTGTGAGCGATCTTCTGTGGCGCTCCTATCCGACCGAGCAGGAAGGGCCGCTCTCTCATCGGCGAGCGGCACTTGTGAGTGAAGGATCCTTGGCCATTGTGGGCCAGGAATTGGGATTGTCAGATCTTCTCATTCTTGGAAAAGGGGAACGTCAAAGTGGTGGTGCGCTTAAGCCTCGCTTGGTGGCCAGTGCCTTTGAGGCGCTCATTGGTGCGATTTATTTGGATAGCAATTATGAAACCGTTTTTCGAGTCGTAGCACAGTTTTTTCACCATAGGGTGCAGCAGCAAGGTGGTGAAGCAGAGTATCGCAAAGATTATAAAACCCGCCTTCAGGAAGTGATCCAAAAGGAGCTTTTAGTCACTCCGACCTACGTGATTGAAGGAGAATCAGGACCTCCTCATGATCGCCGCTTTCGGGTCAGCGTGCGCATTGGCGAGCGGGCAGTGGCATTTGGTGAGGGTAAAAGTAAAAAACAAGCAGAACAGAATGCTGCAGAAGTGGCATTGAAAGGTAAAACCTATGAAACAATTTAAAGCAGGCTTTGTGGGGCTCATTGGTCACCCCAACGCTGGCAAAAGCAGTTTTCTCAATCGCGTGGTGGATGAGAAAGTGGCGGCCGTGACACCTAAGCCGCAGACCACTCGTCGTCGGGTCTTAGGTATCGTGACCGATGATCAGGCGCAGGTGGTGTTTGTTGATGCTCCCGGTTTAGTAAAGACCAGCACGGGCATCAATCCGTTTTTGCAGAAAGAACTTCAATCGGTGATCGAAGAGAGTGATGTTCTGTTAGCGATTGTGAGTCTTGATACAGAGACCCCTGAAATGGTGGATGAGATTTTGGATATGGTGGCCCATCAGCGCAAACCTTGGGCTGTGTTTATCAATAAAACGGATATCCAGGAAAAGGCACATCGCCTTGGAAAAATCATCGAAAAGGTAGAACTCCGTCAAGGGAAGTACTTCACAGGAACTTGTTCTCATGACGAGGGAGTTCCAAAGGATGCTCTGTTGAACTTTTGCCGCGAGAATTTGCCTAGCAACCCTGGCCCTTTGTACGACAGTGAAATCTTCACTCCGCATACGATGCGTGAGTTGGCCGTGGAGATGGTTCGTGAGAAGTGTTTTGAGTTTCTCGATAAAGAACTCCCTTATCAGTTAGCAGTGAGAATCATTAAATTCGATGAAACGGAAGCGATTCCCCGCATTTCCTTCGAGATTCTCGTGAGCAAGGAGACCCATAAAGGCATTGTGATTGGCAAGGGTGGTTCCACACTCAAGGTCATTGGTACTGAGGCTCGCAAAGAAATCGAAAAAATGATGGGCACGAAAGTGTTTTTACAATTTCACGTCGCCATTCGCCCGCTTTGGATGAAAAACGACCAAATGATGGAGGAGTTAGGTTATGTCGTTTCCTCAAAGTGAATCTATACAGGGTGATTATCCCAGAGTTGCCATCATCGGTCGCCCCAATGTGGGTAAATCGACATTGTTTAACTTATTGACCGAGACTCGAAAAGCCGTCGTTAAAGATCGGCCGGGAGTGACCCGTGACATCCAGATGGAAGCCGCTGAAGTCTGGGGCAAAAAATTTCTGATCGTGGACACGGGCGGTTTGACCGAAGCACCAGACACCTTTTCGCAGTTGATTCGCGAACAAGTGGTGGAGTTTCTCTCAGACGTTGATTTGCTTTTGGTGGTCATGGATGGACGTGCTGGCTTAATTCCTGAAGATCGGGAGGTCGTGCGGATTGCAAAGACGGTGGGCAAAAAAATGCTCGTGGTCGTCAACAAAGTCGATAGTAGTCACAATGAGGAGATGGCTAAAGCTGAGTTCTATGAATTTGGTGAGGACTTGGTAGCAACGTCTTTTGAACAACGCCGCGGTCTCAGCGAAATGCTGGAGTGGTTACACAAACATCTCCCTGAGTTCAAAGAAGACTTCCGCAAAGGGCCTCGTATTGCGATCGTAGGAAAACCCAATGTTGGTAAGAGCTCCATTGTGAATGCCTTGCTCGGCGAACATCGCATGATCGTGAGTGATATTGCGGGCACCACCATTGATTCAATTGATACTCCTTTTATTTATAATCAACGCGAGTATGTGTTGGTAGATACTGCGGGTTTGCGTCGCTCAGCTCGTCGTGAGGATGATATT
>JBILOD010000488.1:0-3440 GCA_044374645.1 Pseudobdellovibrionaceae bacterium
GAAATTGCGGAAGACGGTCCTGTTACCTCGAAACTCGATATTGGTTATATGATGATCCAGCAAAGCCAAGAGATCTAAAGTTTCGTTACGGTAATTTCAGTGGCGAAGACTTTATTGGCGACAGTTATAAAAGCCCCGATTATCAGGTGAAATTGAAAGAGCCCGTCTCTGAAGTATTAAAAAATGTTGAAAGATCTTTTGATGCCAAACTGGCAGAATACCAACAGACATCTCCTCGCTGGCATAGCTATAGAGCCCAATTGCAAAAAATCGTGAATTCACTTTTGAATCCGCCTAAGAATTTTCGGGTGAGGACCGAACACCCCAATGAGAACACGGCAATTCAGCGCACAAACGCAATGTTTCAGCAAAAATTTGGGAGTTCCCTAGAAGACTTAGTTTCGATTCACCCTGACTCAAAAATGAACTATCAGACTCAGTGGCGGGAGTTATACCGAAGAGAACTGAACACCGACGTGCCAACCACGAAGACACTTCAACTCCCAAAGGATTTAGAAGATAAATTGTTAGAAAAATCTATTTTCGCTCAGCTTAAAGTTCTGGAGAGGAAATTGGCCCAGGATATGCTGGCAGATCGTTGGGATGGAACCCCAGTGAGTGTTTGGAAAACTGTGGAAATACCCTTAGAACCAGGTGAGGAGAGGTCTTGGCGTAAATACAAGTTAGTTAAAGAGTTCCAAGGGGCGATCCGGGATGTTTTAGAAAAATTCCCCTCCGCGCGCTATAATTCGTATAATGACTCACTTCAAATTTCTCAAAATCGTCAAGTACTCTTTGATCGTGAAAAAAAATACGCCAACGAAACCGTGCTTCCGGATAGCGAGAGATATCCATTTGAAAAATATCAAGAATTGACCAATAAACTGGGAAGTCAAAGAAACTACGATCGTGTTGGAATGTTGGACGCCCTCACTGATCATCAATCGCTTGCGATTTTGAATTATAAATCCTTGGTTGATAATCTATCAAAAATTGAAAGTTACCTTTGGTCTGCCTCAGTTCGTTCCAAAGCAGAGAATGTCGGAGCGCTGAAGCGCGCTGCCGAAAACCTGAAACCAGAGGCTTTCCAGAATAGTTTAAAGGATCGGTGGTTTCGATCGTCCTTTAGATTGGCAGACGCCGGCCTCAGTACTTCCAGCCTTCAGGTTCATGGTATTGGCCTATTGCGGCTCTATGCCGCCACCACAGATCCTATGGGGGATCTAGTTCGTCGGCAGGATGCAAGGGCCAAAATGCTCGGCAAGACCGATATTAACAACGTCTGGGAAGACCCGCACGAATATATGAGGCTCACGATCTATAAAAAAACATTTCCATCATCCAATGCCGAAAACCTCAGGGGCTCTAAGTTTCGGGGTTTGGGGTTTCCACTTGGTGGTGCAGGCCTTGGTCGATCGAAGATTCAAGATCTAGACGATATCGATAGCTTTCTTGAAGGAATCAATGACCCTTCGGATATTCGGCAATCGCAAAATTTTCCCGAAGGAAGAACTGGCCAAGGAGCTGAATCCGCCAAAGGGCCAGAAATTTTTCGACTCAGAAGCAAGACGGCCGGACGGGAACTCATTCTGATGCCAGAAGTTCGCCATTTTCAATTTGATGATGAATTTATTTCTGTTCCACCTAAAAAAGAAGGAAAGGTTCTCTCCTTGGAAAGTCTGGTGCCTCAGCGTTTGCAGGATGGAAACTTGCTGATGGGCACACTCCTCGGTCGCAATTTGAGTGCTTTGAAACTCATTGACGACAAAGGGACAGCCATTGATTCAAACGCCTATGAAATTCGGCGCACCAAGGATGGATCTTATTATGTAAGAATCCGCAATCCAGATTTAGCCGATAAGAGGTTTAGATACACCGCCACGTTTGACGGGATCACCGCAAAGTCGTCTCTGGAAGATTTAAGTGTGAATGTCGACCGATTGAAAAATTGGATTCCACAAATAGAGGAAGCTGGTTTAGGTAAACTCGCCCGTCAACTCGAGAAAATCAATTCACCAGAAATTCGGATGAGTGAATTACTGCAGATCTCCAAAAAGGCGACGACATATGAATTCAATAATCCAAAATCAGCAGCATCTGACATCCCAGAGAGTAACCCGTTTAAAGATCTCAGTTTATATGCCAATGACACAGGATGTTTAGCTGGTGTATGCCGTGAACATAATGATTTGTTTAGTACCCTAGTGAAAGTGGCCCAGAGTCCTGATAGTCCTCTGGAGTCTGGAACCCGCACAGTGATTCCTGTCTCCAAAAATAATCCGTACAGAACGATGGATTCGCTCCATGCCATTACGGAGATCAAAGTGGGAGACGCCCATTACTTTGCTGATGCAACGAATTCTGACACGGATTATCTAAATTCGCTCAGCAAAAAAATGGGAAAAGCCTCACTCTGGTTGGGGCGGCTAAAAGGTCTTTTCTCTGGTCGACCCAGTTTAGACTTCGCGATGGGCGACGATGGCAATCTTGGATCAGAAGGATCTGAAAAGGCAGTAAAATCTGACGAACCAACTATAGAAAAAGAGAAAAAACGTAAAAAAGATAAAGTCAAAGAGATCGCGGTTGTCCAGGAGGCCCAAAAGGGAATCTCAGCGGGGTCCAAAACAGAAGTTATTGAGAACTCTAAACCTAAAAGGCCACCAATTGATATTAACGATCCAGAATTTAAAAATTTTGTCGATAGGCTTGAAGGTTTGGTCAAAAAAACCGATGAGCTTGTCAAATCAGATAGAAAGACCATCAAGAGATTAGCCGCTCGCGGTCATCCGGCCTCTCGATTGGCCTATTTGTCTTCAACCTTGCAGATGGGTCTCTTTACTGAAAATCACCAGGAGTTTGCGCAGGTTCGCATTCGTGAACTAGCGGGCACAAGTTTAAACAATCTGGATCGTAGCAAGCCATTTCGTGATCAGGTCCTTTCCAGCATTAATGCTCTTGAGGATAAACTAAATTATTTTAATAGTGAGGCAATTCTCAATGCCTCTAAGAACAAAGGTGTCATCACTGAAGCGGACGCTTTGACTCTGAAGTCCACAGAGCTTATAAAACCTTTGCAAGATTTAATGAAAGAACCAATATTAGATCGTGCTGCTGAAATTCCTGAAGCTCTTGAACGGTATCAAAAAAGCCGCGCGGCTCTCAAACAAAAAATGGATTTTCTGCCTGAGTTCAAAAAACGGGAGTTGCGTCGTGATAGAGAAAAAGCTCTTAAGGCTGAAATTGATGAATCCATACGTCTTCTCCGTGAGCAGGACCTTTCTCGATTTCAGCGGCCTAAGGACACGTGCCTTCAAACTTTGAGTAATTTGGGGGTTCAATAATCCCCTTGTTCATGCCTGTCATCCCGCTCGCTCCAGCACACTCAATTGTTGTTTGAGTTGCAAGGCGGCCATTGCATAGCCGCCGTCGGCACCATCAAT
>JBILOD010000489.1:0-3433 GCA_044374645.1 Pseudobdellovibrionaceae bacterium
TTGATCAATTTGTATAAATATCAATTTAGGTTGACATTTATACAAATTTATAATACAGTGCGTCAGGCGTGGGATTTAATGAAATTTTAAATAGGAGGAAAGATGAAAAACAATAATAAGTCTAAAGGGTTATTATGTTTGGTGAAGGTCAGTCCCATTTGGGGACTTTTGGTCTCTGGTTTGTTAATGGGATCAGTGGGTGAGGCGGGACTTCTGTGCCACCCAGCTGTAGAAAATTCTGACATTCGCTGCGTTCAGGTTAATACCGTAATGGAACAGGAAGCAAACTTGCCTGCTGATATCCATACTTTTCCTATGGACGCAGGTGCTACCACGACTGTTTATCTGACCAGTGGAACACAGAAAACCACTTCAGTGGCAGTGACCTACGATAGCGCAGGACTTTTAAAAGTGAGCTCGCCAGCGCGTAGTTTTCTTATTGATTTGGATTGGCAGAATTTCGATTCTGCAACGAATGAAATCGATGCAGAAATTCGTTTATTTCAGTTTGATGCTCAGGGGTACTATAAGGGTCGTATGATTTGTGGAAGCCCTGTTGATCGTGCATTGAAGCAGCGTTGCGGACTTCAATAAGTTTGGAGTTTCTTCCAATCATAAAGAAGGCCCTTTCGCGATAGAAATTTTTCGAACTCAACCGCTACAAACAGCGCTGGAGCAACGGCGAAGCAAACGAGCAGCTCTGAAAGAGTGAGTGGTTGAGTTTTGAAAATCTTGTTCAGTGCAGGCACGTAAATAGTCGCTAGTTGTAGAATAACTGTTGTTACCACAGCTCCAAATAAATATCGATTAGACATCAATCCTTGGGTGAAGAGCGAATCGCGCTCAGACCGAATGGCTAAAATGTGTCCCATTTGCATTAAGGTCATAATGGTAAATACCATCGTTTGCCAGTGGCTTTGAGGAGCTTCAATGTACCATGCGACCACCGCAAGGTTGACCACTGCCATTGTTAAACCCACCCATAAAACATGCTGCCACAACCCATGAGCGAAGATGCTTTCTTGCGGAGGGCGGGGAGGGCGTTTCATAATGCCCTTCTCTTCGGGTTCTGTGGCCAGGGCCAAACCGGGCAAACCATCGGTGACGAGATTGATCCAAAGAATGTGAATCGGTAAAAATGGAACCGGCAATCCTATAAAAGGAGCTAAAAAGAGGGTCCAAACCTCACCGGCATTTGTTGCGAGCGCGTATTTTACAAATTTGCGAATGTTATCGAAAATGTGTCGGCCCTCTCGGACAGCATGAACAATCGTGGTGAAATTATCGTCGAGCAAAACCATGGCAGAGGCTTCACGGGCCACGTCAGTTCCGATTTTTCCCATGGAGACGCCAATATCCGCTTTCTTGAGAGCGGGAGCATCGTTGACGCCATCTCCTGTCATTGCCACGAACTCACCATTCTCTTGAAGTGATCGAACAATATCAATCTTCTGTTCAGGTGAGACCCGCGCATAGACTCGAATGTGCTCGACCTTTTTTTTAAATTCTTCGGCAGGCCATTTTGCCAATTCTCCTCCAGTGAGAACCACTGGTATTTCTGGAGGGTCAGTGGGTTCATTTTTGATGATACCTAATTGTCTCGCAATGGCTGTGGCGGTTACTGGATGATCACCTGTGATCATTACCACTTTAATGGAGGCGTTTTGACAATCTAAGATGGCTTGCTTTACTTCTTCGCGAGGTGGATCAATGAGACCCGCAAAACCCAAAAAGGTGAGTTCGGTTTCCAGTTGTTCTGAAGTCAATGATTCGGTAGGCGGGGCCTCGGGTAAAATTCGATAGCCCAGAGCCAGAACTCGCAAACCTTCGCGCGCCATGGCTTCGGCAATGTCTGAGAGGGGTTGAATCTCAATAGGTCGTTCACCTTGATGGGTTAGCTGCTGGCGACAGCGAGCTAAAACACGCTCAGGAGCACCCTTTGTGAAACAATAAACAGTTTTAGATTGATCCTGGTGCAAGGTGCTCATCATGCTACGCTCGGAAGAAAACGGCAGCTCGGCGACTCGCGGCCACTCAACTTCGATGAGCTTTTTTGCATACTTTTGAATCTCGGCATATTCAAACAATGCCTTTTCAGTGGGGTCACCAATGACGTCTCCCTTCTCGTCTCGATAAGCGTCGTTATTTAGGGACATGGCCCGATAAAACAGGTCTGCCAGTGGACCCTCCGGAGGGGTGTGGTGATCGCAAAAAACCTGCTTCACCTGCATGCGATTTTGAGTGAGGGTTCCAGTCTTATCGGAGCAGATGTAGGTGACCGAGCCTAGTGTTTCGACTGCCGGCAATCGCTTGACTAAAGCGTTTTTGTTGACCATCCGTCGAGCGCCAAGGGCGAGTAGGACCGTTACAACAGCGGGCAGGGCTTCTGGAATGGCGGCCACGGCCAAACTCAAGGCGGTCATGAACATTAAGACGGGATCTTCTCCGCGGATCACTCCAATGACTAGGATAAAAAGGCAAAGTCCAATCACAAACAAGGCGATACGTTTGCCAAAAAGTGCCAGACGTTTTTGCAGAGGAGTTTGCGAGTCACCCGCACCATGCAAGAGAGTAGCGATTCTTCCGATTTCAGTTTGCATTCCCGTTGCGATAACCAATCCGATGCCACGTCCATAGGTGATGAGTGTACCTTTGTGTAGGATGTTGCGGCGATCCCCAACTGACAGGTCGTCACTGACGAGTGGATCGGTGATTTTTTCGACAGGTAGAGATTCTCCGGTGAGGGCCGATTCATCGGAACGCAGTTGTTGATTCTCCAAAATGCGCAAATCTGCGGGAATTAGGTCGCCGGCCTCGATTGAAACTATATCGCCTGGGACGAGTTGCTCGGCATTGAGAATTTTCATGGCGCCATCCCGCAATACTTTGGATTTTGTGAGAGTCAGGGCTTTAAGGGCCTCCATAGCTCTTTCGGCGCGATACTCTTGAACAAAACCGAGTATGGCGTTCATCACTACGATGACGAGGATGGCAATCGTGTCTTCAGATTCACCAAGAAAACCGGAAATGATGGCTGAACCAATTAGAACTAAAACCATAAAGTCCTTGAATTGATTTATAATCATTTTCAAAGGACTGCGGCGTTTGGTTTCCGTTAAGACGTTGAGGCCGTATTGTTGTTGGCGAAGTGCGACTGCTGATTCAGTCAATCCCAATTTCGAATCACTGTTGGTGGCTCTGAGGGCCTCATCGGTGGTAGTGGTATGCCAGATTGTTTTAGAAAGAAGGGTCGGTTTCGTCATAAAGTAAAATCCTTTGCCACGGTGAGACCTAGAGTCTGTTTTCGGTAACTCCGAACAAACTCTACCTAGATTCTGATGAAAAAGTGCCAAATTCAAGGCGACAAACTTCAAATCGAACGAGGCGTAGGTAGGGCGGGGTTTCCCCTCTGTGAAGGGGTGCCCACGTTGAG
>JBILOD010000490.1:0-3430 GCA_044374645.1 Pseudobdellovibrionaceae bacterium
TGTCTGGTGAAGCTGGACTACTTGAGAGTAATTTTAGTTCTTTGGTTGCAGCACAAGTCGAAGGAGGGCTGGACAAAGCATCGGTACAGGCCGCCATTCGTGGTGCAAAAAATGACATTCGCACATGTTATGAAAAAGCCCTCCTGGTGAAAAAAAATATTGGGGGTCGTGTGGTTTATAAATTCCAGATCAACCCTGATGGGAATGTTGTGTGGATCAATGTTCACAAATCTGACATCGACTCCAGTTCTCTTGTCGGTTGTGTGCAAGGAGTCGTTAAAGGTGTAAAATTCCCAACGGCAAAGAACGGACAGGCCACAATTGTCATCTATCCGTTCCAGTTCGCACGAAAGGGGTCGTAAGGTCTTCTGTGGTTAAGTGCATTAGGCGGCTGATAGCTGCTGATGGGCCTCAAGCCAGTCCTCTAGTTCTTCAAGGAGGGTTGGCTCGACATCCTGAAATGAAAAGTATTTGGCCACCGAGCGGCTTGTCAGCGCAATCTTAAATTTCAAATTTTTATTGGCCTTAGGTGACGTGATATAAATCATGCATTCCGACCCGATAAGATCCTGTGGAATTTCGTCTTCCAGTGCAACTCCGCCTAATGAAATATCTTTGGTAAAAGTTCGGAAAGTGAGAGTGGTGGAGCGAATGATGCAGCGGTAGCGCACGAAAATTCGCTCGTGTTTTCGCTTATGGGCGAAACTATCACTCTTTGCTTTATTTTTTGGCGTTGCAACAGTTGCAGGTTGATGTGTGGCAATAGGAGAACTTGTAGGTTCTGGTATAACGTGGAGCTTTGCTTCAGCCTGTTGTGGCTGTGGTTCAGGCTGAACTTCTGGGGATTCAATCAGGTTCACTGTTTCTGGCTTTCGATTCTCCCAGGCCTTTTTATTGGCATTCTGTTTATCTTCACTCGCCTGTAGAACTTCCATCGGAGGAGGTGGAGGCATCATTGGCATGGGGGGAGGTGCGTCTTCTGTGAATTTTTTCAATAAACCAATTTCATGGATAAGTTCTGGAACATCAACCAAAGGTTTCCAAGACGGCCACCCAGGAAGCCATACCACCCAATCTTTTTCTGCGAGGCCCTCGCGAAGGTGGTCAAAAACTCGTTGGGCCACCTGATTGGGATAGAGATTTTTTTCGACTTTGTTTGTTTTTTTATTCCCCAAACACCAACGCTGTTCCATATTATTAATTCCCCATATTGATTGAGTTTCTAAACTAGGCTTACGTCTCATCGGCAGATATTTGGGAAGCTTTAGGACTTTATTCCAAATAATTATCTTGTAGGTCCTCGATTATGTCTCAAAATAGGAGACTTAAGTGTCAAAGCATTTGGTGGAATGCCGAAATAGGGACTTTGTGATTTACTGCTTTAGCCATTGAAATCGAAAGCTAGAGTTGTTATAAACAACCCTAGTTGGGAGATTTTACTCATGAAAAAAATAGCGCTGGTTGTCGTGGCATTGTGTTCTTTTGCTGGATGTGGTTGGCAGTCAATTCCCCAAAGTAAGAATCAGGTTGAAGCATCTTTGGCGGAGGTGACAAATCAATACAAACGTCGAGCAGATTTAATACCGAATCTTGTGGCTACTGTAAAAGGTTATGCACAACAAGAGCAAGAGACTCTTGTTGCGGTTACTGAAGCTCGCGCCAAAGCCACAGCCATTCAGATTGATCCAACCAAAGTAGATCCTGAAGCCCTTAAAAAGTTTCAGCAAGCACAGGGAGAATTATCCCAGGCTCTGGGGCGATTAATGGTTGTCAGTGAAAAGTATCCAGACTTGAAATCAAATCAAAACTTTATGGATTTGCAGGCCCAATTGGAGGGAACCGAGAATCGTATCACCGTCGCCAGAAATCGCCTGATTGAGGCTATTAAAGAATATAATAATTTAGTGACTGTACCACCGACAAGTTGGACCAATTCGGTCATGTACCATTTCGAGAAAATGGCTCAGTGGGATGTTGCTCCTGAAGAGAAGAAAACTGTAGAACAGGCACCAAAGGTTTCTTTCTAAGTGAAAAATTACTTAGGAATCCTTTTTTTTAGTGTTGGAATCTTTTGCTTTGGACCCATTGCGGGGGCTGAGAGTTTTGTAGTTCCGACACTTGTGAGTCCTGTTCAGGACGAAGCAGGTTTTTTTAGTGCGCGGACGAGAGGTGAGGTCGCGACGTTCTTAGCTATGGTCCGTTCCAAAGGGGGCCCGCAAATACAAGTATTAACCGTAGTAAACCTTCAAGGGCTCCCTATTGAGGAGGCGACCATTAGGGTTGCCGATGCTTGGACGTTGGGGGACAAAGATAAGGACAATGGGATTTTGTTTTTAGTATCCAAAGAAGAACGCAAGATGCGCATTGAAGTGGGGCAGGGACTCGAAGGTGATCTGCCAGATGTTATAGCGAAACGAATTATTTCCAGAGTTGTCACTCCATTATTTAAGTCAGGACAGATGGATCGAGGTTTAACAGAGGGCGTGACTGCTATTTTGAGTTATATAGCCCCTCAGTTTCTAGAGGGACGAGAGGCTCCCTCCCATGAACAAATTGAATCCCAGGGACGAGGTTCTAATCTCAGTTTTCTTTTTATCATTGGTTTGTTTCTCTTGATCTCATTCCTGCGAATTCTGATGGGACGAGGGGGATTTGCATCTTCTGGATACCATCGAGGTGGTGGTTACATCGGGGGCGGTGGCTTCGGAGGTGGCAGATCATCGGGTGGTTGGTCTGGTGGAGGCGGAGGGTTCAGTGGTGGTGGTGCCTCCGGCGATTGGTGATTTTCTTGATCAACACAGATATAAACAATCAGTGTTGATCAACGGGGCTTTTTTTCTTGGATTAAAAACGATACCGAAGGCTAAATTGTGTTGCCATCTCCTGGTCTCTTTTGCTGGTTAGAGATGAGGTATCTGGAGCATTACTGTAGAACAATGAGGGCAGCAGTGAAAGGCGTGGATTTATCTGGAACCTTGCATAAGCCCCGATGAAATCTCGGTAATAGGATTCATGGATAGTGTGCAGGGAATAAGCTGGCATTTCTTCTTCTTGTTCAACCCAAGTTCTTCCTGCCAACAAGCCAACACGGGTAGCGAACGCCAGCTCTATGATTCCTCGGAAAGTCTTTTCATGACCACCTTCAATAGTAGTCTGTACTTCTCCTGCTTTTTGGCCGGTAAAAAGAGCAATAGTATCTTGGTTTACAACTCGTGTGTCTTTAAAAAGAAAAGTTGCCTCAGCTCCGAGGATGACCCGATCTAAACGCATAAAGGCACCACTCGTAATGTCATAGGAGGCTCCTCCAGAAAGGGAATTTCCTTCATTCCGGGAGGCTGCTTTAGCTGTAACTGTCTTAGGGCCAACATCGGCCGAATAGGTGCCGCTGATATGAATCGCAGAATCAGAGTTGCGAAAGGTTTGTGTGAGA
>JBILOD010000492.1:0-3392 GCA_044374645.1 Pseudobdellovibrionaceae bacterium
GGGGTACGGGCGGATTTTGGCCCGAACCATCGCCGTACGCCGATTGTTGCAAAAAATGCTATTAGAGAGAGATTCACGTTTTCGAACCCCAGAGGGGCTCGATACCAACGTGCTGTGTTTATCTGTGGCGGAATCTGGGCAATCCCTATCGGACGTCAATGCGCATGTGCGCAGGATCTATGAACAAATGGCGCCCGGCACAAAGGCTCAGTTTATTTTTTCAAAAACCAGTTTACACTTCAAAAACTATCAGAAACTTCTTGAAGGTTTTACGGCCGAGGCCCATATAAAATGTGACAATAGTGATGTTGAATTACTTCGGTTGTGCCTGATGAATCCTTTTATTGTTTCCAAAGAGACCAAAGTGTTTTATCCATCAGCTTTGCTCGATGAATTGACCCGAGTGAGTTTTCGGTCGCCCCAGAGTTTAGAAAAGGAAGGTCTATGAAGTTTTCGCTAATGTTGATGGCATTATTATTCAGCTCAGTGATGGCGAGTGCCCAACTCCTTACGGGGCCGAAACAAGTTTTTGATATGCATGTGCACTTTGCCTGTGTGGAAGATAAAAATGATTGTTATATTCACCCGGCATTTCGCGAGCACTGGAAATACAGTATCTATATGCAAGCCTTGGGTGTGACGAAGCAGGAAATTGCCAGTCAAGGCGATGGGCTCATTGTGCAGCGACTGATTCAGAAATTTGGTCTGTCTCAGCGCTTAAAGAAAGCGGTGGTCCTGGCCCTTGATGGGGTCTACGATCGTAAAACGGGCGAGTTGGATCGTGTAAAGACCCAAGTGAAATTTTCGAACCGCTTTCTTTATGAAAAAATTAAAGATCATCCCTCCTTATTGATGGGTGTCAGTATCAATCCGTTTTCGAAGAACGCCTTGCAAGAGCTTGAATGGGCGCACAAGCACGGAGCTGCGATCGTAAAGTGGATTCCCTGCATTATGGATTTCAGCCCCGACGAAAAGGATGAGCGTCTTACGGCCTTCTATAAAAAACTGGTAGAGTATAATATGCCATTGTTATCTCACACAGGTAATGAAGGAACTTTTTTATTTTCAAACGATAACTACTGCAACCCTGAAGCCTTGCGGGTGCCGCTCAAATTGGGAGTCACTGTTGTTGCGGCTCATTTGAGTTCCAAAGGGAAGTTTTCGGTGTCGGACAAATTGGGGGATTTGACAGTCCAAGCAGCAACAGCTGGACTAACGAAAGAAGATAAAGAGGATAAAAAAGTAAAGGGAGTCGAGTTAGTTTATCAGCTCATGCGTGAGTTCCCAAATTTTTATGTGGATATTTCAGCGGTGACACAAGTTAATCGATACAATCATCTTGAGTTGGTCAAACCCCTGCTCGACACGCGTCGTGTGCTCTATGGGAGTGATTGGCCTTTGATTTCAGCTCAACTCATGGGATTGCCCTTGGTGAGCTGGAGATACTATGGGTTCCAACTGGACGAAGGGACCATCAAGGCTATCAAGGCCAGTCCTAGTGATTTCGATAAGGACGTGCTCCTAAAAGTAGGTCTAGGTATTCCTGAGACAGTCTTCGAAGACACCGCCAAATTTTTTACAAGTGCTGAACGTTGAACATTGATTTGCAGCGCTTGATTTTGCCTTTTCAATAGCACGGTTGACCCGAGGTTCAATTGTCGATATTCTCCCATTAGAGTGGATCAATTAATCCTCAGAGGAATTAATCCTCAAAGGAATTAATCCTCAAAGGATTAATTATGTTAGAAGATAAAATTCAATTTCTTAATCGCAGTGATGAGTTTTCCCTTTATGATAAGGCTGTTGCGAAGGGTGGCCTTCATGTTCTTTTTGGTCGCAGACGAATTGGAAAAAGTCATTTTTTGAGGGAGTTAGTCAAAAAACACAAAGGTGTCTATTATCAAGCGATCCAGGCCTCAGATAGAATTCAAATTCAAGACTTTTGGGGCTGTATCAATGCTGAAATGAAAGTTGATGTTGGGGATTGGGTTTCTTTTTTTCAGTTACTCACCCAACATCTCAAAACCCAAAAGGTGTCAGTGATTGTTATCGATGAGTTTCCATTTTTGGTAGAATCGGATGACTCGCTTCCTTCAATTTTACAGAAATGGGTGGATGAAATCACAATAAATTTGAAATCAAAGGTATGCCTAATTTGTGCGGGATCAAGTCAACGCATGATGAATGCAACATTTTTGAATTCATCGGCCCCACTTTATGGTCGCGCCCAAACAATATATAATATGCCTCCCCTCAGCTATTCTTGGTATTTGAAGTCGCACACTCTTAGAAACTTTCAATGTTACAGTTTATTGGGTGGTATCCCCCGCTATTGGCATTTGAGTGAAAAGAGAAATGACCCGATTCAGTTAGCGGAAAATTTGTTTTTTAAAGATAGTGCTATTTTAAGTGATGAGCCTAGCAAGTTGCTCTATGACGAAGGGATCTACGGCAAACAGCCATCAATGATTTTGAACCTCATCGGTCGTGGCAGCGCAAAACCCAGTGAGATCGCCGGGCACCTTGCTCTGACTCAGGGAAGTTTGACCAAGCCCATAAATCAATTGATTGAGAGCCATTTTATCGAAAAGGAGTTTCCATTTGCTGAGTCGACGGATAATTCTAAAAAAGTATTGCTTAATATCAAAGATCCTTGTCTGAAATTCTATTATTCAGTGGTGACTCCCAATAGAAATCGCTGGAATTTTCTATCTAAAACGGAAAAAGAGCAGAGACTTAATATGCATGCCTCTCACGTTTTTGAACAACAGATTCGCGCTCACTTCAAGGGGCAGAGATATTGGGATAAAAATGTGGTAATAGATTTAGTTGCACCCCATCCCAAGTTGAAAAATGGAATTCTTGTAGGGGAAGTAAAATTTAAGAAATTAACAAAAATGGAAAAGGCCAGTTTACTTTCCGACTTAAAGCTCAAATGGCAAAGAGTTGAGCTTTCATCCAGATATTCTAATATAGAGTTCAAAATTTTTGAGGAGAGCGATGCTAAAATTTTGTGATTTTGACAATAGAACATCTCAATTATTTCAGCTATTCCATCTTCGCTCATCGCTGGTTTAGTCCCTGCTAAACTGCCTATTCCCTCATCGGCGGAATATAAAATCAGCGGCGCATTGCCTGGATTTTCCTGAAGGTTCCGAAGTTGGGGGTGTCAAACTGCGAACGTCGCTGTCTATTTGTTAGCCATTTGATGACAATTGGCGCCCAAGTTTTTTTTGAGATTCTCCAGATCCCAGATAAACCTATTACACCTATTTGAAATCGGCATGAGTTTCGCATTGGTAGAGTTTGAATAAATATATAAACAAACTCTATTGGAGGATTAAATGGGTCGAAAAACAGTGGCAGTTCTTGCCAAAAAAGCGTTTATTTTT
>JBILOD010000062.1:0-11450 GCA_044374645.1 Pseudobdellovibrionaceae bacterium
CTAAAACCCGGTCCACATAAGGATTATTGAGCAAGAGCGGTTTAGCAGAGTCTTCAGTCACCCAAGTGATATAGCTGGACGGATATTTTCGTTTAATCATTCTCAACAAAGCGGTGCTCCGCAAGACCGCCCCCAACGCCCCCAAATGAACCACCAAAATTGTAGTCCTTGGCACATCCAAACTTGGGCAGTGGCCATCGCACGTAATATTCTTTCCACAAGGTTTATAACCATTAAAATAGCGACAATTCTGCTGATACATAGATAAAGTTTATTTACCTATTTATCTATTTGTCTAAGATTGTACATCGAATTAGCCGTTCGTCCTGCTATAGTGACGGATGCGAGCATCGCTTGGACGCAAAGTCCGTAACTATTCAGCTCCGCGCTCGACCTGAGTGGCTTCCATGACCAAGGTCCCGATCTTGATTTCCGACTCGATTCGCACGATCAACTTGCGATCATCATCAGTGAGCCAAAAGAAAATGTCCCCGACGGGTTTAAACACACCATCCACTTCGAACTCAGGTTTAACCACCACAGTGTCAAACTCTCCAGCATCGGTTTCGATGTGTTCTTTACGCAGGGCTTTGCCCTTAAAGGTCATATTTTTTTCATCATCCGCCACAGTGAATTTGTACTCTTTGCCCACCTCATAGGTGAACACACGCATGTAAAAAGCAGCACTAAACACGTTTTGGGCAAAGGGCATAACTTGCCATTCTTGGTGCTTCTGCTGATGTCCCTTTTTTTCTGTAAATTTCTTTTCTATGTAAACACCTTTAAGGGTTTTTGCATCAAAATATCCCTTACCATTTCGACTCTGTCCACTTTCGCGCACAAGAAGAGTAAACACTGAAGGCATCAACGTCTCATAGTCAACCAGAGTTTCGGCCCAATCATCAATCGAGTAAAAGCTCGAAAACATTCCTGTTGTTTTCAAACCAGTATGCCACCGATACGCTTTGCGACCATCAACTTCAACGTTAGGGCGCACCTCCAGAGTCAACTCTCCAGCTTGTGCCTTAAAGTAACGAACACCTAAAACCACTTTTTCACCGACCCGAAAGGGGTCTTTGTCTGGACGACGCGAACCACCCGTAAATCCTACCGTACTTTCGTACCGTGGCTCTCTCGGCTTGGTTAAGTCCACACGTAGTGCGAGAGATGGAGTTGGCGAAGGAGTCGCACTTCCTCCGACCAAAAGATCTTTTTTGGAAGGTTTTGATTTCCCCTTTGCCGTCTTTTTACCAGCTCCACTCACTGGAGTGGCTTGCGGTAAGGGGGTGGGTTCGGTGCTCACTGGTATGGGTGTCGCATTTGGCTGACTAGGGATGGCTCCAAAATCCATTTGTGCCACATTTGGATCTTCGCCAATCTCCTTTACCTTAACCTCGGGAATGCCTTCATCAATATTAAGGGCTTGCGAATCCTCATTTTTGAGAAACGGACTTGAGCAGCTCAGTATGAAAAGCGCCATTACAGCAATCAAACTCAAAAATTGCATAAACCTCTTCCGAATCTTCATCATTATCTCTGAAGAATACAGAAGGGTGCAAAAACGATTTGCGCTGATGGAACATTCTCGACATCAGCCCAGGCTTTAAAATCGAACAAAGTCAGCGTCCACCGACGTCCGTTGGTCCTGATTTGCTGGAATTTGGGTCCGATGGTCGTGATGTTTCCGGAGATGTCTCGTCGGGTAAATCCGATAGATATTTTTTCCAACGACGATGGATCCACATCCAATCTTCGGGATGACGTTGAATGAGATTTTCCAGGACATAATTGTATTTTTGTGTCGTGGCTAACAGGGTTTCATCTCGCGATGCCCGTTCTTCAACAGAAACCGCAGCTCCTATCTCAATAATGTTGTTACCGTTTTCATCTCGATAGGTCCAAACAGGTAATACTGGAGCGCCCGTCTTTACCGCAAAAAGAGAAAGCCCATAGGCTGTTCCTGTCTTCACTCCAAAAAAGGTAGTTTCTAAACCATAAGGGGGCCCCATATATTGATCGAGTACAAAAATCACAATGCCTTGTTTCTTCAGAACCCGCAAAATATCAAAGGAACTACTTTTACCATGAGGATCCAAGAAGTTGGCACCGAATCTCTGTCGAGTCCCAAACCAAAAATCATTGAGCCACTTCACTTTAAAGAGCTTAGAAATAACATAAAGGGGATATCCACGATGTGCGAGCATCGAAATCGCCATGTCTCCATGGCCCAAATGCAATGATAACAACAAAACCCCTTTACCCTGTTTCATGGCCCCATCAAGATGCTCCAAACCTTTGAATTTGGTATGAGTACTAATCCATGAATCATCGATGACAGCAAAAAGACAAAACTCATAAAAATTATAAATGAGACGCGCTAAAGACTTGCGCCCCAAACTTTTCTTTTCATCGGGAGTTTTTTTGGGAAAAACAATATCAAGGTTTTGCAAAACAATTTTCCGACGAAAGCGAATCAAATCAAAGAGAACCCAAGACACCACCGTCGCCAGGGTCCAACGCAAGGACTCCGGAATCAATATCAAAACATGACTAAGTGTTCGTCCACAAACTGCGAGAAAGCTTCGCACGAAATGCCTCCAAAGAACCTGAAATTTTAAGGCGCATGGGTGTTACACAGAGAGATGGACCATTAAAAGGCCAGTTCTGCAATTTCACCATGTCCTTTTCGCTCGTTACGACATAATCAAATTTCGCCCCCGATTCAACCAAATGACGGATTCGCAATTCATCATAATCTGCGTGATCAGGAAAGCGCATGAACTCGCCAATTTTGAGCCCCTGGTTTTCGAGTGACTTCAAAAAACTGCTTGGATTGCCCAAACCACAAAAAGCCAACGCAGTGCCAGACTTCAAAGGCTCCACATCCTTTATCGGTCGTCCTGCTATCCATCGCAGCGGTTCGATCTCCTGTTCTGCGTTTAACACAAGGTCACAGTATTGATGGGCGTTTTTTAGAAACTCTACGGTCTCCTCGTTTCGTTGCTCCCAACGGGTAAAAACTATCACCTGGGCTCGACGGAGACTCTGTATGGTTTCACGAGCCCTACCAACGGGTGGCCATTCATAATCCTTCAAACTCACCGATGCATCCAACAATACAATGTTAAAATCTCGATGCAAACGACGATGCTGAAATCCATCATCGATCAAAACCACATTGGTTTCCGAAGATTCTCTTTCAAGTTTGAGTGCACTCACCCATTTCTGCGGCCCCGACAAAATGGGCACTGTGGGATTTTTTAGTTTCAATAAAACGGCTTCATCTCCAAATACCGCATAGGAACCCGGCTCCGTATGCACCCATTCTGAGTTTCTGAGTTTAGCTCCATAACTGCGACTCGCCACTCCTGGGCGGTAACCGAGATCTTTCAATTCGCCAATCAGCCAATGAATGAAGGGAGTTTTACCCGTTCCTCCCATGGTAATATTGCCAACACTAATGACGGGTATTTTTAAGCGCGCTTCTGCTAGCAGTGAATGATCATAGAGCCAGTTGCGGGCATGGACGGCTGTTTGCAGTATGGGCGCTAATGGATTGAACTTACTCATGCCACTCACCGTCCCTGTGCGGGGGCAACCAGAAATTCTTCAATTGCTGCAGCCACTCGCGGAGTCACACCCTTAGTCCCTAATGTGGTCTTCAAGGCTTGCAAATCAGCCACCATCTGCGCTCGAACCGATTGATCGTAGAGTGCGCTTTCAACCAGTGGAGTCAAAACTTCAGGTGTAGCTCGTTCTTGAAATATTTCAGGAACAATCTCTTTTTTCGACAGTAAATTCACCAATCCAAAAAAGCCCTTCACTAAGCGCCGACCAATAAAAGCTGAAAGCCAACTGACTTTGTACATGATCACCATTGGCTTTTCCAGCAATCCCACCATCAGCGTTGCAGTACCCGAAGCTGCTAACACAGCATCCGTTAAACTGATCATATTGAAAGGTTCATCCTGTACGACAGTCACCGGAAACTTTAAATCTTCGAGTTGCTCTTGGATATAGTCTTTAGAAAGAGTGGGCGCAACCAGCAAGAGCACCTTTAGGTTATCATGCTTTTTGACAAGCTGTTGAGCCACCGCCAGTTGCACTTGTAGATGACGTTCAATTTCTTGTTTGCGACTTCCTGGCATCAAGCCAAGAACCTTTTGAGCCCCCGTGATTCCCAAACGCCCACGACGTTTTAAATTGAAATCGGCATCCATGAGTTCGGGCTTAAGTTCATCCAAGAGTGGATGCCCGACATACTCCACTGGAACCTGATGAGATTGGTAAAAATCAACTTCAAAAGGAAAAACCACTAGCATCTTAGTCACGAAGGCTTTCACGGTATGAATGCGATTCTTTTTCCAGGCCCAGATTTGCGGAGAGATGTAATAAACCACTGGAATGCCACGCTGGTGAAGTTCTTTACTCAATCGCAAATTAAACCCAGGATAATCAAGCAACACTGCGACGGCTGGTTTAGCACGGTCTACTTCTGTGAGGATTTGATGAAATACATCTTTGATGTGGGAATAGTGCTTAATGACCTCGGAAAAGCCCATGACGGCCATTTCCTCTGCGAAACCGAAGCACTTGAAACCTAGTTTTTCCATACTTCGCGAACCAACACCGAAGTATTCGTGGTGCTTACCCTGAACTTGCCAGTGCTTCATCAATTGCTCTGCATACAAAACACTGGAGGCTTCGGCGGACACCATTAAAATTCTAGACATGCTTCAGCTCGGCGCAAATCCTTTCGACCAACTCAAGTGCAGCTAACCCATCTTCACCACTAATCAGCGGTTGTTTATTGTTTGCCACAGCATCAACAAACACTTCAGTTTCCCTTTGAAGAGCATCAACCTTGTCAGTCGACAAACGTTCAACAACGAGGGGAACATCAGCGGACTTGCGGTCAAACTGAACTTTCTCGAGTTCACCATTGTTCAGATAAACGGTCCAATGAGTGTCGGCTTCGAAAGCACGAATGAGACGTATTGGTACTGGCGATACCCTGGAAGCCTTCATGCGAACCTTAAGTCCGCTTTCAAAATCGATCCACACTTCGGACCAATCGACAGTATTCGATAAGTGGCTCATTCCAGTGGCCGATATCGATTTCATCGGCCCTGGTTTGAGGGACAATAATAAATCAATATCATGAATCATCAAATCATGAACCACGCTGACATCAGCGCCACGAGCCTTAAATGGGCCCATACGCTCGAACTCCAAAAATTTTGGAGTCCCCATCACCGAGCGCCATTTAACGAACGCAGGATTAAAGCGTTCGATGTGCCCTACTGTTAAAGTAATATTTTTTTCTTTTGCCAGCTGCAAAAGGATCAGAGCCTGCTCGGCCTTGGCTGTGATGGGCTTTTCAATATTGACATGAATGCCATGCTCAATCAAAAACTTGGCAACCTCGTAATGACTTTGCGTGGATGCGGCGATTGTGACAAGATCCACCTTTCCGGGCATTTCTTGAATAGTATTAAACACACCCACATTCAGTGACGTTGCTACCTTATTGGCTTGTTCCTTATTGACATCAAAAACACCTACTAACTCGGCATTAGCCAAATTCTTGTATTTTTGCGCATGAAATGTTCCAAGGTATCCAACCCCTGCGACCGCCGCTCTTAGCTTTTTCATTCTTTTGCGACTCCTCTTTTGGACTCTCTGATAAACCGAACCAAATATTCAATGTTTTCGGACGAGGCACATTCGGTATCAATGCGAGCCAAAGCTTCTTCTGTGGTTTCAGATCCCATAATCAAGATGCGAATCGCGCGATGAATGTTGTCCACCTCTTCACGCGGCACACCTCTGCGAGCTAAACCTACCTTATTTGTGGCGCGTACGACGGCATGGTTACCTTGTGCTTTAGAAAATGGAAGAATGTCTTTGTTAACGATGGAACCACCGGCGATAAAAGCACCTCGCCCCACTCGAGTGAACTGATTAAAGGCACACATTCCACCAATCACCACATAGTCATCCACAAGACAGTGGCCGCCAATGTGAGAGTTATTCGCCACAATGATATGATTACCAATCTGACAATCATGCCCAACGTGAGTGTAACTCATAAAGTAACAATGAGAACCCACTGTGGTCTTTTTATCACCCTTACTTGTTGCCAAATTGACGGTCGAAAACTCACGGAAAATATTATTGTCACCGATAATCAAAGAGGTTTCTTCCCCTTTATAGGTCACATCCTGAGGCGGTCCACCAATGACGGCACCTGGATGTAGGTGATTGTCGGATCCGATTTCGACATAACCGTTCTTACAGCCAATGGACACATGTCCTTCAACTACGGTGCCTTTACCAATTTTTACATTACCCTGAATCAAACAATAAGGACCAACGACGGCCCCTTCTCCTAATTCGAGTTTCCCATTCACTACCGTGGTAGGATGTACACTCATTTTATTCCTCCAAAAAACTACGATTCTACGAGGGGGAAAACCTTCGCCAAAATTTCAGCCTCAGCGACAATCTCATCGTCTACCTTGACTGTCCCTCCAAAAATCAAGATCTGCCCGCGATCTTTGCGGCAGTCCATTTCTATCACGAGCTGATCCCCCGGCGAAATCGGTTTGCGAAAACGAGCCTCATTGACTCCAACAAAGGCCACGTCTTGAGGTGGATCGTCGGGACGACAACACAATAGTGCCCCAACCTGAGCGAAGACTTCCAACACTATCACACCCGGCATGACGGGACGATGTGGAAAATGCCCCTCAAAGTAAGGCTCATTGATTGTGACGTTTTTAATCGCTCTAATCTTATTGCCTGTGCGATTAGGGTACTGAGGCCCCCACGTCTTTTCCAACACCCGATCCACAAAAATAAATGGATGCCGGTGTGGCAAAATTTTTGTGATTTCAACGATATTCATGGATTGAGGACTGGGGGTTTTACTCATATTAAGTCACCTACTATTTGGTTTTCTCAAATTCCTGAACCAACTTATCTGTGATATTGTATTCAGCTTTGATCCACAAAATGCTTTGTTCATTTTTTTCAAAAATCACAGCGTAACCTTCAGCTTTGGCCACTTTATCCAAAAGGCTTTTCATTTTCTCTAAGATCGGAGCAGTCAAATCACGCTCTTTCTTTTGAATTTCCATTTGGTTTTTGCCAACAAGCTCTTGATACTTCATCATCTCTTCCTGAATTTCACCTTGCTTCTTTTGCATGGCTTCTTCAGATAGAACGCTCTTCTTCTTCTCTAGATCTTCACCCATTTTTTTAATATCGGCTTGCTTCGCTTCAATGTCTTTTTTACGTTTGTTGAATTCGGCTTCAAGCTCAGCTTTTGCTTTTTTGCCTACTGAGGTGCTTTGAATGGCTTTTTGCAAATCAACATAACCAAACTTTACGTCGGCCGCATTGACTGACATTCCCAATCCCATCACCATTCCTGCTGCTACCAAAATCTTTTTCATCACAATCTCCTTATTCAATTTGTACTTATTAATTTAAAACGGCTGACCAATCATGAACTCAAAATTTGGATCCATCGTTCCTCTTGGGCCTTTATTTAAAGGGAATCCCCATTCAAACCGTAGTGGTCCGATAGGGGAAAACCAACGAAATCCAAAACCAACGTCACTGTAGAACTTATCCATAGATAATTCGTCTTCCGCTTGCCCAATATCAAAAAACACAGCCCCTTTGATTCCCGCCTCTGCTATCAATGGGAATTCTAATTCCGTCATATAAAAAAGCTGGCGCTGCCCCCCGAAGGATACAAATGAGTTCTTGTAGGCTTCGTCATAGGATAAGCCGCTTCCATCTGGAGGTGGTTTCTGTAAATCGGTGAGTCGCTTGTTGGATAGAATCTTACGACCCACAGAATAGCTTTGGTAACCACGCAACGAAAATGCGCCCCCGAGCAAAAACATCTCGTTGAATGGCGGCGGTTTTCCTGATTGTGAAGCGATCACACCATAAACCAGATTGTTTCTCCACACGACATCCCAAAAAGCTTTTTGAAAGTAACGAAGAGTATTGATGTTCTTAATATACTTAAGGTCGCCACCCAGCCCCGCATTTTCAAGTGATGTCGACAAGAATAATCCTTTGGTGGGACTAAATCGATCATCGCGGCGATCGTATTCAAGTGTGCCCGTGATCGAACTCGTCACTCCAGACGCTGTTTCCAGCGGAAAAATATCCTTATCGGTGAGCTCTTTGCCATTGTCGGTTTTACCTACAAGTTTCGTGCGATCATAACGATATCGCAAAATCCCATTCACATATTCACCCAAAGGGTGCCCCATACGTACCGCACCGCCGGTGATGTTCTGATCAAAATCATCACGAGAAGAGATGCTCTGATAAAGATCACCCCCTAGCAACCAATCAGAATCATTATAATTGGGTTCCGTGAAGTTTAAATTGAAGAATGTCCCTGTAGTACTGTGATTGAGGGATGCGCCTAATCTCTGCCCACGGCCCAAGAAGTTAGTCTCATTCACTTGGCCCGACATCGTGAACTTTTCACGACTACTATAGCCAGCGCCCAACTGAATCGACCCTGTGTGACGCTCTTTCACCACGATATCAATATTGAGCTGTTCAGGCTTATCCGAGGGAGTGGATGTCTTAAAGTTCACTTCCTCAAAATAACCGAGTCGCTGAATATTTTCCATCGACTCGCGCTTGCGTGTCTCGTTGTAGAGCTCCCCTTCGAGAATCTTGAGCTCGCGGCGAACAACTTTGTCGCGAGTACGACTATTGCCAATCACATTGATTTTTCCAAAGTAAACTTTGTTTCCTTTATCAAATTCAAAGGTGATATCGACCTTTTTCTTTTTCTCATCGATATTTGTCCGAGGAATCACGTTCGCGAAGGCGTAACCCAAGTCACCATACTTAGCTTGGAGTTCACTTAAGTCTCGCTGCAAGGTCTCATAGGCAAATACGTTTTTTTCATCAATCTTGATGAACTCTCGAAGTTCGTCGCGTGAGAACAGGATATCGCCTGCAAAATCAATATCACCCACCATAAACTGTTCGCCCTCATCGACGCGAATAGTGATATAAATACCTTTTTTATCGGCGGTGACATAGACTTGTGGTTTTTCGATCTTAACCTGAACATAACCTTCATTAAAATAAAGGTACTTCAACATTTGCGAATCACGTTCAAAGGCATCCTGCTTATAAGCCCCTGAGCCGCTCATAAAACTGAAAAAACCGCCTTCTTGAGTGGCCATGCGATTCTTTAGAAAACTATCTTTAAGCTTGCTATTACCTAAAAATCGAATCTTCTTAACCTTAACTTTTTCATTCTCTTCAATCTTAAAGGTCAACTTCACTTTTTCGCCAGCAACCACATCTTCAACCTGAGGTTCAATTTTCGCCAACAAAAAACCTTTTTCTTCAAAATACTTCTGCAGTTTTTCTTGAGCTTCACGAACTTTGTTCGCATTGAGAATTTCGAATGGTTTAATCGTCACTTGCTCTTTTAAGTCATCGTCTTTGATTTCAGCGTTACCCACATAAACGATTTCAACGATCGTTGGTTTTTCTTTGACTCGGAAAACCAACTCTACCTGACCGGCCTTAACCTCTTTAAGAACTTCAATGTCATTAAAAAAACCGAGGCCAAAGAGGCTCTTAACATCCGCACTCACTTGCTGAGCCGAATAGGCCTGCCCCTCTTTAAGACTAATTTTTGCCCTGATTGCATCGACCTCAATTTTCTTTTGTCCCTCAATCGTGATTTTGTGCACGAGGAGACCTGACTCTTGAGCTGTCGCAAAAAACCCGAAGAAAAAGAATAAACACCAATAAATGAGATGATTTACCATAAGTGATGGGAGCGTATCTTGGATTGAAAAGGAATGTCAAAAAAGGCCGTAAACACCTTGCATCAAGTTATTCAAAATCAAACTGCAGAGCGCTCAAACAAAATCCCAAGTAGGCACTCCATAAACCGTCTTTGACATTTCCGTAAAGCCTCAGACAAGCGGTGCTCGCCTACGGCTGCGCTCCGAACTCGTTTTCCGAAAATGTCAAAGACGGTTTATGGAGTGCCCACAATCTACTTGTTGAGTTGGTTCGACGGCTGGGGATTAATTAACCAACGTCCATCCTGCATGCGCAGCACCCGCGGGAAACGCTCTGCAAACTTCACATCGTGAGTTACCACCACCAAAGTGATTTTCATTTGCTTGATCAAATCAAAAAACAAATCCTGCACCATCTGTCCGTTGCGAGAGTCCAAATTGCCCGTCGGTTCATCAGCAAATAAAATTTCTGGATCATTGACTAAAGCTCTAGCAATAGCCACCCGCTGCAACTCTCCGCCGCTCAACTGGCTCGGAAAGTGGTTCATGCGCTCTGCAAGCCCTACCTTCATTAACAGCTTCTCGGCTTTTTGACGCGCATCCTGTGAGGACAGGCCTTTGAGTCGTGCCGGCAAAAGTACATTTTCCACCGCCGTGAATTCAGCCAAGAGATGATGAAACTGAAATACAAAGCCCAAAGAACGATTGCGATAGTTTGCCAATTGATCCTCGGTCATCTTAAACAAATTTTGCTCTTTAAAAAGAACATCGCCCTCATCGGGAGTATCTAAAGCTCCTAAGATGTGCATCAAAGTGCTTTTACCAGCACCGGAAGCGCCCACAATACATAGAGCCTCATTCTCATAGACGTTGAGATCAATACCTTTCAAGATATGGAGCTGCCCGACCCCTTGAGCATACATTTTATGCACACCACGAGCACTCATCAAAACTTGCTTCTTATTACTCATACCTTAACCCTTCCACGGGCTTCAATTCAGCTCCCCGCCACGCAGGAGCCAAGGTTGAAAGAAAACATATCAACATTGTAAAACCAAATACCATAATGACATCAAGCAACCGAATCTTGATCGCAATACTATCAACACTGTAGACACTGCCATCAATCACCCCAAGGCTTTTCTGCATCATTACAAAGACACCGCAAAAAAACAGCCCCAGCAAAAAACCCAAAACATTCCCTACAAGACCAATCAATAATCCCTGAGAGTAAAAGACCTTCATAATCCACTGTCGGGTTGCTCCTACGGCCTTGAGCACACCAATGTCCGAATACCTTTGCACCACATTGATAAACAAAGTGCTTGAAATATTAAGGGCCGCAACAATGACCATAATTAATAAAACCATAAACAGGATTGGTTTTTCGACTTTTACCGCCTCAAAAAGGTTATCATCTTCCCAATCTTGAACCCAGTACCGGGGACCAAGTTCAGAGCTAAGTTTCAAGCCATAGGCTCGAGCCTTATTTGCGTCCTGAATCTTTACCATGAGCCCCAGGTACTTCCCTCCCAGCAGCGCAAACTCCTGGGCAAGTTTTAAATCCGTAATCAGATATCGCTCGTTATACTGGTGCTTGCCTAAATCAACGATGCCAGTGACTTTGAACTTACCCAT
>JBILOD010000493.1:0-3367 GCA_044374645.1 Pseudobdellovibrionaceae bacterium
TAAAGGTAAACTATTTACTCGCCTTACCTGGAAATACTTGAAAGACGCTGCGCCATATCTCCCCGAAGCTCAAGATTACCTAGCACCCAAGAGTGCACCTCCTTCGGAGAAATTTCCTCCCATGCTAGGTGACATCGTTCTACGCTATGGAATTCCCTGGGAAAAAAGCAATCCTCCCGGCCGATCAGCACCGCTCCCAACAGGCATCGACGATCTCATGGAAAAGAATAATTTTGCCTATGACAATCACCGCCCGGATGTTCCTACACTTGCTTGGGCCAGCTTTGACGACCACATCGTCAACTACTCTCTGAACACTAAGACTCTGGTCGACAATTCGAATCCTTATACTGAACAAGGTGCCGTTGGCTTGGAATATGGTGACCATTGTGGCTTTGTTTCGGCCTATGGTTTTAGCGCCACAACCGCAGTGCTGCAAAGTTTCATCTTAAATAATAGCCCCAATTTTAAAGCTCAACGCCACACACGAACCATGGCAATACCTGGAAAACTCCCGAACTTTTTACCTGCTGATATTCATCTCCGTCAGTGGTGGATGATCAATGAGGAAAAAGGCACCGTGACCTTAAACTATGAAACTTTCAACGGGACCCTTGGCCTCATTTGTCGATTTGCTGATCCATTTAAGAGCGCATCTTCGTGCCGCTCATCCTACCGTCAGACGATTCCCATCAAAGCACTCGCGGCTCTTAATGTGACGATTCCGAAGAACGCCACCGAGGCCCAAATTCTCTCGCGTTTCTTGAACGGTCTTCTTCGCGTAACACACCGACAAACCCCAGTGGATGGAACTGTCTTTTTACCTACTCACCTCACTTGGAGTGCATACTAATTTCCGTCTTGTGGCCCAGTAGCCCGCTCGGCCTCGGGACGAGGGGGCTCCGTCTGGCTGGTGCTGCAGTTGACATAGGTTGAAGCTACAATGGATGACATAATGATTAGAATTATAAACTTGATCATAAGTTTCTAGTCTAACTAGGGTTCCACGTTAAGAACAATAGTACCTGAACTCTTCCTAGACCAGCACCTGAGGCTGCCAGCGCGTTCAAACCACCACAACTTTAGCCTGTGAATCATTCTTGCATAGGCAAATGATTCCGGAGGCATTTATGCATAATAATTTTTCAGATGATCCAAGTGACTTAAAGGAATTTTTGAAATCAACGGATGCTGAGTTCGAAAAATACACCGAGGCACTTGCACTCATGCAAAACTGTTCGCTCTGTGGCTCAAATCTTGATTTTATTTACACGGTTGAGCATCCACTCGAATTGATTCGTGAAGAGGTGAGTTGCCCCCATTGCGAAATTAGAATTCGCAACAAGCTGTTCAACATTCAATGATTTTTGTTTATTATAACTTTGACAGTCCAGCGCCTAAGATTTGACGATTCACAATAAGTTTAGCTGAAAAAAGAAAGGGCGAAGCCAGTTTGCTTCGCCCTAAGGTTTTGGCAAAAGTTTCGGTCTAAATGACCGTCACCTCCGCGTTGGTTAAATCACATAAGTCACATATCACCAAGCACCACCTCCTCTCCAACCCTCGATAGGTCTGGGGCCCCTAATTGGTCCCTCAAAGACAGTTTACCGTAAGATAAAAAATGGCCAAACATTTTTTTATAGAAAATAAAAAATTAGGCCAATTGACGCAGTATAGAGGCTACTTATATAAACATTTTTTATAGATACAATTGAATTTTCTTTTGAATTTCGGACATTTCTTCAGCACTCCGTTTTTGCGCTCTTGAAAAACTGAGCTCAGGAATGCTCCAGGCCGGGATTAAATGATAATGGAAATGGGGTACTTCAAAACCCGCAATAATCGTACCCACGCGCGGACATCCCGTCGCCTTCTTCATCGCGACGGCAATCTTTTGTGCATTTTTAAAAACCGCAGAGTAATACGGCTCTGGTAGATCCATGAATGAATCTACCTCGAGCTTTGGTATAACAATAGTATGCCCCAAATTCACTTGATCCAGTGCCAGAATCGCTATGGTGAGTTCATCCTCATAGATCTTATAAGCTGGTAGTTCTCCTTGAATGATTCGAGTGAATATGGACGCCATACTTTTAACCTCGACGTTGTTCGATCAATGTATACTTTAGACCCTGGCGGCCGACCCATTGTCCACGTGGACGATAGATACGATTGTTAGCATATTGTTCGAAGGCGTGCGCAACCCAGCCGCCAATGCGTGATACCGCAAAAATTGGGGTGTAAAGATCTATTGGAATACCCATCGCGTAATACACGGTGGCCGAGTAAAAATCGACATTGGGTAACAGTCCTTTTTCGGCTTGAACCGTATCATCAATTAGAGCGGACATTTCATACCAGTGACCTTCACCAATTTTCTTAGTGAGTTTTTCACTCATCTTACGAAGTACGGCGGCACGTGGGTCACCATTTTTGTAGACTCGGTGACCAAAACCCATCACCTTTTCTTTGTTAGCCAAAGCATCTTTGATAAACTGATGTGCATTTTCAACTGTTCCAATGCGCTTTAACATGAGCATTACTTGCTCGTTAGCACCACCATGCAGAGGTCCTTTGAGGGCTCCAATAGCACTTACAATGGCAGAGTACATATCGCTCAATGAAGAGGCGGTCACTCGCGTCGCAAAGGCAGAACAATTCAATTCATGATCAGCATGCAACACCAAGCAAATATCGAAAACCTTAACAAGTTCAGCATCTGGTTCTTTGCCGGATAATGTGTAGAGAAAATTCCAAGCAATGCTCTTTCCGGCAACAGGGGCAACAGGATTACGCCCTTGACGAATGGCTTCAAAAGTAGAAACCAATGTTCCCATTTTTGCCAACATGCGAATACCTTTTCGGCGATTAGCATCGACTGAATTGTCCTGAGCTTCATTATCAAAATGAGCCACCAATGAAACTGCTGTTCGCAGCCAAGCCATTGGGTGAACACCATGGGTCGGAACTTTCTTCAAGACTTCCAAGAGCTGAGCATCCAAGGTGAGTTCGGCAGCAATTTCTTTTTTAAAAGTTTCAAGCTCAGCCGCTGTTGGCAGTTTATCATTCCAGAGAAGGTAGGCAGTTTCTTCGAAATGACTGTTTTCTGATAGATCCTCTATCGTGTAACCACGATAACAAAGAGTCGCATCAATAATTGAAGATACCGCTGTTGTACAAGCCACAACACCTTCAAGTCCTTTATCAACAGCTCCAGAATAGATTTCTGCCATTTTACGTTCCTTTCATAGCAAATCTTGACTCAATATCCGTCCACTTGGTTTCACCTTTTATTGATGCCCACTCTTCAGCGGCTACCCTGCGCCACTAAAATGTTCCGCACCTCTGACAAAACTAAATGGTTGGG
>JBILOD010000139.1:0-8564 GCA_044374645.1 Pseudobdellovibrionaceae bacterium
ACGACTTGAATTTGAGCCATCAAGGTTCTACGGCACTTTATGAAACAGACTGTACTGTACGCAACCTCAGTGTAAATCCAACCCTTGATTTGTTCCCATGGAAAACAACCAATGGCTGTGTACAATCTTTTCAGCAGAATGAAACGACCCGGGACGTCATCGCTCTAGGAAGCTTTGATTCTGTTGGTCGCACAGAGCTCTTTCTCAGCCGCGGAGGACAAAGCATAGTTAAAGAAAAAATCAATGCCACCACTCTATCTTCAATTTCCACCTTTAGTGTTTCTTCCAATGGCGTTCACCTCCTTTACGTGGGTGATTCACAACAAGTTGGGAACAAAGAACTTTGGTATGTCAATCTAGCTCAAACACCCCTGGCTCCCCGAAAGTTGATAGGCGCCATTACTATAGATTCGTATGTTTACAAAATGACAATTCGTAATCAGGGTGATTTTGCACATGTCCTCTCGGATATGGGAACCAGCTTAAGAGAGCTCTACAGGGTCAATTTAGTTTCTGGTGCTGTAGATAGGGTGGGGCCGCCAGTGGTTACAAATGCTACTGAGAATTCTTTTTTCAATTTCTATGTGAGCCCAGGCTACAACAAAATTGCTCTCTTTGGCGAATTCGATTCAGCAGGTATTACGCAAATACGAATGGCCGATGCCACATCCACCTTGACCACCAATCTTTCCCAATCCTTTGAACCCTACATTTATAATCTTCCACCGCAATTCTCTCCAGACGAAAATCACCTCCTGGTTAATATTGGATCCAGTTTAACAAGCGATCCTTATTTTTCCTTTAATCTGAGTGACAGCAGCTATTACAATCTTAGTGCCAATGTATCCAACGTGAATTCTCAAGTGACTTCGGACTGGGAATGGGTCGATTCGAATTGGCTAATAACCCTCGCCAATTTTTCAAATTATACCAGTCAGGATATTTATAAAATCAAATCGGATGGCACTCTAAGGGTTCAACTCACCCCTAAATTGACCGATGGTCAACACATCGACGAATTCAAGATTTTCCCAAGTATTTCTGAAGTTGTTTATCTCGCAAATACAGAGGATCTCAATAAATACGAACTTTTTTCTGTAAACCTCCAAACCCTACGTCGTCGGAAGGTTTCAATCCCTTTGGCTGACGGGCAAACTATTCCCTCGGTCAGATATTATCCTGCCAAAAATGTGGTGGTTTACAAGGTCGTCAATTTGGATCTAACCCAACCAAAATGGTATATCTATCGCCTGGACACAGATTCGACGAGGATCTTTTTACCGGAACTGACCGATACGGGAAAGATTATTGGGGATGTCCATTTTAATGAAACCTTTGACTACGGAATTTTCACGTTGTTCGATTCGGGCCACTTTAAATTATGGAGTATTAGCTTCTAGGTTTCGTAATCTAGCTTAATCAATTGAAATGCAATTTTCGCTGCGCTAAAAGTTAGAACAATTTGCTCGCCTTAAAAGGGCCGCCATTCTTTTATGGATTAATAGTTCCGAAACTATTTAAAGTTCCATAACTCAAACTAGCACCCACCTGATTCAAAATCGTGTTTACCTGCAAACTTAGGGTTCCAGGTACTGATAAATTAAATCCCGGAGATATCGGTCCTTGATTGAGAGTTCCCAAATTAAGGGATAAGGTCTGGCCCGTGTTTAATGTGACATTCGAACCCAATGTCACACTTCCGCCTCCCTTGTTTAGAGTGATTGGACCATTGATCATATTTCCACCAGTGTGAGTCCAAGTTTGGTTATTCGTACCCACGAAGTTGAGAGCTGTTGTGCTGCCAGCTTCAAGTCCGCTTGCAATTTGCAAGTTGCCCTCCAGATTGATCACTCCCCCCACTAGCTTAGCGGGTCCAAGTGTGGCATTACCCATTACATGAAAGCCGAAGGTTGAGGGCAACAAATACGTATTATTTACGGTGTTGCACTTGGAAAATGCATGCATTTGAAAACTCAAATGATTGACCACAAACTCCTGATTCAATGGTAAGATTATGGAAGTTCCCTCCGTATTATAGGTACAATTTGCGTAGCTGGCTTCAAACGCCAGAGTCCCACCATTAGGATCAAAAGTGGTCCCATCGTAAACGACAAACAATTTCGCCCTCACTGATCCCGCACCAGCATACCAGTTAGGCCCGCCCACTTTAAAAGTTGAACTCGAGGCTTTAAATGTCCCCCTCCTCAATTCGAAATCCGCTACTCCGACGGGGTTAGAGTCGAGTGGTTCCACAGAACCTGTCGCTTTATCAATGGTAAACTTATACATACTTCGACAGGTTCCAGAACAAACATACCTCTGTACTCCGGCGCCCTCAAAGATGATGTTACTTCCACTCATTGAGAAACTTGATGTGGCCGTTTGATAAAAATTTCCTTCCAGATGAACTTCAGCTCTATGCAAAATGACTCTAGTTCCTGCCGAAACAAAATTTCCGAGCACCTTAAATGTCATACCATTCCCATCTATATTGGCATAACTACTTACTCCTCCCGAAGTCACAGTAAGATTGTTAAAGACAAAGTTGTAAGGTACCCTCAAGTACGAAGTTATACTGTTAAGTTCGGAGTTGGGGGAAACGAGTACAACGGTTCCACCATTATGAATGAATGACCCACCAGGCCTAACCGATAGGAGGTGATCACTATTCACCAAAGAGCCAAAGAGATTTAAACTACCGGAAGTAGATATAAAAGTTCCTCCATCCAAGGTCATCGACCCTGTGATACTAAATGCTCCCGAACCTCCTTGAATGATTCCACCACTTTGATACAGCCCTCCCGCTCCATTACTTCCGATGGTTATGGAATTCGCTCCCTGCTGCGTGATTGTTCCCGGGAAGTTATCTTGGATTTGCACATGAAATACGGAGATGTTACTGGTAATTGTGGCGTTACAATTGGTCCCGCAGGCATTGCCCTCAAAGTAAACTCGTGAGTTAGAACTAGGGACTTGTAAGCCGCTCCAGTTTCCAGGTGTATTCCAAAACCCATCGCCGGTGGCTCCTGTCCAGGTATTGGGAGATACGACCATCACGGTAATTGTTTGCCCGACGTTTGCATAGCCATCGGAGATAATGACATTGAGAGAAGTTGTGCCCACCCGATCTGTGGCGACAATTTGTAATTGGCGCTCAAGAACATTTCGATAAATTAACCCGCTATTTCCCACACTTTGAACCACTAAAGAATCCCCATCGGCATCAGTGGATCCGGCAAACAAATCGACCAAAACAACATCTCTAGGACCCATCGTGACTATTTTGTCTGTCACCACGGGTGGACTATTCGGTTCATCGATGAATGTTAATGCCCCTGAATTATTCGCCATACGATTGGCGCCCACTGGCTCTCCCAAGGTAATCACCATGTCTTCATTTCCTTCTAAAGTGCGTTCTCGATAGTAAACAAATGGAATTTGAACGCTCAAATTTCCTGGTAGTATTGTGGCCACCCCTGACTGTAAATTATGATCGGTTTCATAACCTGTGCTACCTGTTACGACGTAAGGAACTGTCACTGTGTTTTGCATTGGAGATTCAATCTTGATTTCAAAATAATCAAGCCCATTGGAATCCACAACTTCGGGAGGCCCATAAAATAGGAGCGAGTCCGTCGTCGTTTCATATTCAAGCTTTAGCCAAGTGGGTGACCGGATGGTATTGGAGAGACGCATTTCATCAATGAGACCGTTCCAATAGCCTGAACCATTAATACCGCGACCAACATAAAACGAGTTGCGAACTAAATTCCAAGCATCGAGGCGACTATTTGATGAGGTAGCCTCCCCATTAACATAAAGAGTGGCCAGATTTCCGTCGAAATGAAAGCAGTAGTGAGACCACACACCTGGTTTGACGACTTCCTGACTTCCTTTGATTTTTGTTGTTGAATTAAAATCGCCAAATACTAAATTATCAATCACCCCAATTGAAAACGCTTGGGTGGAAATATTCGCGCCGTAGCTCACCATATAGGTGGAAGTAGAAGACAGAGCGGCAGGCTTTGCCCACACACAAAGAGTTCGCTGGGTGAGTGCTGTGGGAACACCGGCAGGATTGCCTAAGTCCAAAAAATTAGAACCACCATCCAAACTAAAGCTTTTTCCAGCTAGACCTGAAACACTTTGGGCGCCATTGTTTGTGGCGGTGATGGTCGCAGAAGTCGAATTGGCCAAAGTGGTTAGATGCCAAACGCCAACAAAGTTGGAATCCCAGGTATTGGCACTTACAACTGCGGGGGCAACGGCGGAACTTTCATAGTACATCCAGAATGAATCAGAAGTAGAATTAGCATCTATCCTCGGAACCTGAACCCAGATATAAGAATCTCCCGAAGTATCCCATACTTCCACCTCATAATTTAAAACGGTAATGCCATCACTATCGACAAAAACTAAATCACTTCCATCACTCTTCATGTCGGCATAGTTAATTCTCTGGCTATTTAATTTCACCAACACCGGAAAATTAACTTCCGAACCCAACCATTTATTTGAAAACGTAAACTTAACTCGTTTATTCCAAGCGGCCAATATCGGCGACCAAGGCGTTCCCTTGGATCCCGTCGCTTCGCTGATTATTCTATTCACCCGACCCAAATAAACCGCAGATGATTGATCTTCATCTGTGATTGTTCCAAGGCCCACGCTATCTTGAAGATACGCTCCGGAGAGGTTCGAAATTACCAACTGAAAGGTCTCCGGGCCCTCTTTGAAGGAGTCCGGCAAAGTATCTATCGGAATATCAACACTAAGCGAACCAGGAACGATAACGCCGAAACCTGATGTTTGCACGTAATCTTTACCCGCCACACTCGCTGTTCCATCCTGCGTCGAATATTTGAAGTTTACCACTTGATCAGCGGCCTTGGTCAAAGAAACCTTAAAAATGATTTGCCCATTGCTTCCGCCAGTTTCGCTTCCAACACCTTCTAATGCCTGCACGTCTGAAACAAACAAGGTCGGTTTACTTTCAAAAACAGAGGGAGTATTCTGCACATAACTGGACTTCTGATGTTTCGACCACACTTCGAGATTTAAGTGACAGGCACTTAGCACAACAATTGCCGCCATTAAAAACAGCAAGGTGGGCGCCTGAATCTTCTTCTTAAAGACAATGCAATCCCTTTGGTTCATGATATCTACTCTTCGGACTTTCCCACCGCGCCCTTAAGCGAATTCTCAAATTTATTACTAGAAAACCAATTCTACACCTATCTCCGAAAGCATCTCAATTTGAAACTTTTGAATCCTAAAATGTGCTTCGCCTGGGATCTTATCACCCAAGTTCGCCTCCGATAATGTCACCCTCAGTCTCGGTTTAAGCCGTTTTTTTTAGTTCCTCCACAAACAATTTGACTTCGAGACGTCCACGAATTGCCCGATAAATCCTGTTACCGAAAATAGAGATATTTTTTTCTCAGAAATAGACGCTTTTTCTGGTTGCCTGGTAATTACGGTTACCGAAAATGGGTATAAACTTTGGTCCATGACTTTAGCCGGAGGGGAAAAGTTGGATCAAGATAGCAAGGAAGCTGTCTTTTCGGAACTTGCGAATAAATACAATTGGTTGACATCCAAAAAGGAGAAGATGTCCTTTCTCATTGAGATCGAACAAATTATTCTTCCCCGACTTTCAATCGAGCCGATTCATCGGAAAAGTTTAATTCGAAAGCTCAGAAAAGCCTCAACTCAAGAAGTGAACCCGAAAAGTCCACGCGGTCGCAGGCCGAAATATAATGATTTTGATCGATTCCATTTGGTGCAGCTATGGCGCCTTTCAGGATTCCCCTGTAGTAAACGCTTAAAGTTTCTGCTCTCTGAGTGGCTCGTTCACTACAAGTGTGCTGAGGCTATTAAGGACCGATTGAAGGCAATGTCTCCCTCTCAAATGGACCTGTTCTTAAATGCCGCTAGAGGTGAATTGCAGCGAAAAATTGCAAGTGGAACAATTCCAGCGAAGAGTCACATTAGAAAACTAATTCGTCTCCGCGATCCGATGGAGCGCTATTGGGAGCCTGGATTCTTGGAAACCGATACCGTACTGCATTGCGGACATCATATTTGGGGAATCTATGCCCATACAGTTTCAATAACCGATTTGGGTGTCGGATGGACAGAGGGGCGAGCCATATACGGCAAGAATGCCGTCTTTGTTGTCGAGAAATTAAAAGAACTAAAAGAAAGACTCCCGTTTCCTATGAACTCCTTATTTTTTGACAATGGAATAGAGTTTGTGAACCATCATCTAGTGCAAGAGCTAAAAGAGATTAAGGGGGTTGACGTGGCCAGAGGACGCAGCGGAAGATCAAACGATCAATGTCATATCGAGCAAAAAAACAACACTTTTGTGCGACAAATCTTTGGCCATGTTCGCATTGAAAATCCGGATTTAATACCCTTAATGAATGAAATTTATGAAGTTTGGGGCCTCTTACACAATTACTTTATGCCCCAAATGAAGCTCATATCTAAAGAAAAAATCGGGGGTAAGGTTCGTAAAAAATATGACGATCCCAAGACTCCCTACCAACGGATAATGGAAAGCAAGAGCGTACCAGAGGAAAATAAAGAAAAGCTCAGACAAATCAAAGATAAACTAAATCCATTTGAACTCCAGGCCAAGCTACAAGAAAAACTGGCCTTATTCCACAAACTAAACGATGAGTATAATGAAGCCATCAGAAGGAAACCTTCATGACGAAAACCTGTATCAAAAAGAGTCATTTTGGTAACAGGAATTATTCAGGCAACACGTCCATCAGACTTTTCGTGGACCCCACGCGGAGTCCTCAACCTCGAGCCAATTCCTCTGCAAACACTTTCTCAGTGATTTTCCAGAATTTATCTTGTTTCCTGGCAATCACAAACGAAGGTAATCGGAACAAATGCTGAGCTTTAATCGCGTCCTCCGGAGTTTTGATAGACACCGCCAGTTCAGGGCGCCTGAGATGCGAGCGCAGAAAGTTGATATTGAACTTTTTGACGGACGTTGGATTACTAAAAAAATGCGCTTCACTCAGGTATTGAGCATCACAATCGTAATATCGGATTTCAAGAAACGGATTAGAGTTTTTATCCGTGCGCTCTTCAAACGTGATTCGATCAGGGGTGAGCACATGCGCATTCTTAGAAAGTTTGGCTTGTTTTAACTTAGCATCGGCATCAATGAGGGTGGCGTTACATTTTTCACAAACTCTCGCCGTCAGGTCATTCTCGCAACCGCAGGAGTGGCATAACTTAAATCGAAAACGAAAACCACAAGGAATAATTTGAAGAGTACGAGCATCCTCAGTTGCCCCTCGACACTTTCGCCCGAAGTGCTCCTGAATGAATCCATCATCATCGACGTATCCCCAAAACGTATTTTCAAAAGAACATTTAGGACATGGAACAACCACGGGAACGGTATCTTTAGCGGGACGCCTTTCACTGATTTCTGGAGTGTAAATATCGTGCCCCATTCCCGTGTAATCCAGGATATAACAATCCTTTTTGTTTTCTGAAAGACGCAATCCCCGACCAATGATTTGTTGATAAAGACTGTTTGATTCTGTGGGGCGCAGGATCGCAATCACATCCACATGAGGAGCGTCAAAGCCAGTCGTCAGCACAGAAACATTGACAAGGTATTTGAATTTCTTTTGCTTAAAATCTTCAACGATCTTATCGCGCTCTTCAATTTGAGTGTCACCCAAAACAACCCTTGAATCGTTCTCAGGCAAATAAGACATAATTTCTTCGGCGTGCCTGACGGAACCACTAAAAATCATGACCCCTTGTCGATTAAAACGCTCGGTGATGTCGATGATGTTTTTCACGATCAGCGGGGTTAAACGTTTCTGGCTCTTTAATATCTCTTCGATCTCAGACGCGGAATAAGTCCGACCGTCTTCCGTCAATTCTGAGAAGTCGTAACAAGTCACGGGAATATCCACTTTCACCGGAGTGGTCAAAAACTTGTTTTTAATCATGTAAGCCAGTGGTAGCTCAAAAACACATTGTTTAAAAAACCTCTTTTGGTCGGTTTTGAGTTCTCCCAGATGCGAATACTCATAAATCCACCCTAGACCCAAGCGATAGGGCGTTGCCGTTAGACCCAGAATGCAGAGTTTAGGATTGTGAGCCATTAGTTTTCTAATGACATCTTGGTATTGCGTCTCCCCCTCTTCAGCGACGCGATGACACTCATCAATCACTAACAACGAAAAATCTTTGAAAAAATCTTGGGGAGCCCGAGCCACAGATTGCACACTTCCAAAGATGGCTTTCTCGTTCCAATCTTTTCTACCAAGGCTCGCCGAAAAGATTCCTGCAGACAATCCATAGCTTTTATATTTTTCAAAGTTCTGTTCAACGAGTTCTTTAACATGGGCCAAAACCAGAACCCGACCTCTCGCAATGCGAGCTAGTTCTGCAATGACCAGACTCTTGCCAGCCCCTGTCGGCAAAACAATCACAGCCGGTTCCTGTTTCTTTTTAAAATAACGGATGACGTTATTTACGGCATCTTGCTGGTAGTTCCGAAGTTTATACATTCAGTG
>JBILOD010000566.1:0-2801 GCA_044374645.1 Pseudobdellovibrionaceae bacterium
TTTTCGCGGATTTTGCACCTAAAAATCAATCACACAAACACGATGCGACGCCCGGTAGTGCGGTGCTTGACGCCATAATCTTTCAATGAATTTCACTGAAGATTCTAAGCAAATCCTATTTTTGAAGCTTTGATTCACCATGAAGAAACCAAGCGGTCATCCACCAAGAAAAAACCGCCACCCCAATCAGTAAGGTCAAAAAGGCAACCCACCCTCCACCTTGTCCTGCAACACGCCCACCCACAAAGCTAAAGACGACAGACGCCGCAAAACCAACCGCATCCAATAAGGCAATGAGGAATCCAGAATGGGGTCCTCCGTATTCAATAGAGAATATACTCATTGGGAGATAATAGGCCGGAGACACTGAAAAACCAAAAATAAAAAGAGCACACAGAGTCGCAATGAGGTTCCCTTGGAGCGAAAATTCGATTTGGGGAAGAATTAAGATAAATCCAAGACTCGCCACCGCAACGCCCAAATAAACCGTCATCAAACGAGCGACGGCCTTTCGCGACAATTTATCAAACAAAAAACCGCCAATGAGCACTGAGACCAATGAACCAATCGGGAAAGATGATGTTGCCATAGCCGAATCGGCGGTTGATAGACCCATGCGTTCATTCAGATACAGGGGCACAAAGTTAAGAAAATCCCAAAGAATCGTAAGACCCATCATGGACCCACAGATCAGTAAAAATCGTTTACTTCCTAGAAACTCAAAAAAGGCTTCCTTGAGGGTGGTCTGATAAAACGGGTGATCAATATGGGGATCATCAGTGTTGTCCAGAGTCGTATCGGGTGACACAGGAGGATTTTCACGAATCAAAAAAGTAGCCATTAAAACTAAACCGGTCCCAATACCGGCTGAAACTAAGAGCATCTGGCGCCAATCCATTGAACGCAAAAGTGCACCAACCGTCAGCGTGGCCGTGATCGTACCCACTCGACTAGAAGTCGATATCAATCCCCACACGCGACCATATTGATTCGTAGAGAACCAATTGCCTATAAGCTTGGCCATTGATGGCCACCCAGAGGCATTGGCCAGCAAGACGATAAAATACATCAAAGCAAACGCGAGAAAGTCAGAACGAAAACTAAACCCGCTCACGCCCAAGGTGGTCACAAGTAGACCTGCAGTAAAAATCAATTTACCTCCAACGCGATCTGCGGACCAACCACTCACAAACTTACCAAGAATCCCGCCAATGGTTCCACACCCTAGAATAACACCCCAATCCGCCTTAGTGAGCCCCAGGCTGGGATCTGCCAATAACGCCGGACCAGCAACCACAATGGATGTTTTCAGAAGTAAAAAACCGGCATATCCTAAGTACATACAGGCCAGCAAAAGCATCTGCCGGCGCAGGAGGGATCTGCTATCAAATGGGATGGCCTTGACAAAGGGATCTTGCGCTTCGTTCAATGTGGAACTCCCTTTCATAGTCTATCTACCTGGCTATCGATCTGGGTGATCATCTGCTTGTTTATCTACTTATCTGACGGCCTACCTGACTCTCATACTTTGTCTGCCAATCCTATGCCATAGATATCAGCCCTCAGAATGGCTGACCACGCTTTTTGAGTCGATCCGCCAACCAAAAATGGCACCCTTGCGCGTGAATTCGGCATAGGAATGGCACAGAAATAGGTACAGAAATGGGAGATCCAGGCTCTATTCTGTTTCCTGCTCTATTGAATCAAATTTTCCAATTGAAATTCCGAAATTATTTGGCCGGGCCGCAGGCGGACTCAAACAAAATTCGTTTGCTGGAGCACGACCTCTTTGATACCCTGTTTCTCCTCAACAAGGACGTTGCTGTTCAGTCCGAGCAACCCCCGCACAAAAGGGGCTTGAATTTAAGTCAACAAATCTGTTGAAGGTGCCTGTTCTTGTTTCCAGTGTTTTATTCGCATTTCCTGAGTTCGTTGTCTAGCCGCCAGTCTATTTTGTGTAAGCACTGCGCGTCCTGCATTGTGAACTAAGTTTGGAGCAAAGCCACCATTGCCCTGATTGGGCCGGTGGGCATTGTAATCAATAATTGTTTGGCCAATTGATTTCTTAGCTTCAGGTTCGTTTGCATATTGCCACTGTAAATTTATCTCCTCTCTTTTTTAAGTACCGATGACCCTCTCAGTGCGAGCATTACCAGTAGGGCGCCCGATTCCACTCAGCCAAAGCTTCAGACCTTGGATTTCAACATTGGCCTTGGTGTACTTGGCTGCGTTCGCACTTCCGTGATCAGCCACCACTATTGGTTTCAACTCGCCGGCTTTTAATTTGTCGATCTGCTCAATGACAACGGCTTCGGTAAGAATGGTTACTACCTCGAACTGGGTAATTTTCCCGTAGAGCCCCCAGGAGATAATTCTCCGAGAGTACCAATCAAGCAATACCAATAAGAACTTAAATTTCCCATCGACATTGACCCAAGCCCAATCCATGCCCAACAAAAGATTCCTTCGCCAAGGCTCATAGAGCAACATGTCCTCAGGAGTTCTTTGTTGTAAGGGGGTTTTCTGTTCAATGGGATGATTGAGGCCATGGGCTTTCATTATTGCAGCAACCTTAGTTTTCCCAATAAAAACCTTCGATTTGCACTCGAGGTGATAGGCTATCTGACGACAACGCCAAGCAGGGTTCTTTTTGGCGAGGGCTACCACTTTCTTTTCCTCTTTAGGTGTAATTTTGTTTAATCCTCCGCCCCCACCGTGATTTGCCTTCATGGCCCCTGACTTCCATCGATAATAAGCACGACAGTGTATTTCTAAAGCTTTGCAAATGGACGCTAAGCTTT
>JBILOD010000063.1:0-11311 GCA_044374645.1 Pseudobdellovibrionaceae bacterium
TTTATCAAAGGTCTGTTTACTCAGATCAACTGGCAAAAGAGTCTCGCTGACGACCACCTGAGAAATGGCAGAATGGAATTCGTTATAAACAAGACGAATTTCATCATAATCACCCTCGAGATAGTGGGTCATCAAACGATCCGCAACTTTAGCGGCCATTTGATGTGAAATGTCTCTATCTAATTTGATCATCACATCAACAATTGAAAGCTTGCGCCGCTGAAAAAACTCAGCCGCCTTCTTTCCAATAAAGAAAAAATCAAGCTTTTCAAACTTACCAACATTAGCTTTGTAATATTGATCTACGAATTTATTGATGTTGGCGTTGAAGCCTGCACAGAGTCCGCGATCACTGCTAAGAACTACCACAAGAACTTTTTTAGGATTCTGGCGTGGCGTCAGTAATGGATGATGAATTCTCTGTGTAACAGCGATGTCTGCAATCACTTTAATGAGAGTCTTTGCATAAGGTCTCATATTCACAATGTTATTCTGAGCTCGGCGCAACTTCGCCGCCGAGACCATTTTCATCGCCTTCGTGATTTGCTGAGTGTTCTTTGTACTCTCAATTCGAGCACGTATATCCTTCAAACTCGCCATGGCATGCTCTCACTATTTTGAAACTTGGAAGATAGCTGTAAATTCCTTCAGAGCTTCAATTAAAAGTTTCTTAGTTTCGTCTTTAATTTGCTTATCAGTTGCGATTGCTTTCGGGATATGAGCGTATTTTTGGCTCAGGAATTGGAACAATTCCGTCTCATATCTTTGAACATCCTTCTCAGGAATTGAATCCAAATAACCATTAGTCGCAGCGAAAATAGTCAAAATCTGATTTTCAACTTTCAATGGTGCATATTGAGGTTGTTTCAACAATTCAACAAGACGACGACCACGAGCCAACTGCTGTTGGGAGGCTTTATCAAGATCAGAAGCAAAGGCAGCAAACGCCTCAAGTGCACGGAACTGAGCTAACTCGAGCTTAATAGAACCAGCAACTTGTTTCATCGCTTTAATCTGAGCGGCACCACCCACACGAGAGACAGACTTACCAACATTCAATGCTGGACGAATACCTTTGTAGAACAAATCGGATTCAAGGAAGATCTGCCCATCAGTGATTGAGATAACGTTGGTAGGAATATATGCAGAGATATCTCCGGCCTGAGTCTCAATGATTGGTAGCGCAGTTAAAGAACCACCGCCCATATCATCAGACAACTTAGCCGCTCTTTCAAGAAGACGAGAGTGGAGATAGAACACGTCGCCGGGATAAGCTTCACGACCGGGAGGACGACGGAGTAACAATGACAACTGACGATAGGCCTGAGCTTGTTTGGTCAAATCATCGTAGATAATCAAAGCATGTCGTCCAGTATCACGAAAGTATTCTGCCATTGTAGTTCCCGAATACGCAGCTAAGAATTGCAATGGAGCAGGATCAGACGCATTTGCGGCAATAACAGTTGTGTATTCAAGGGCCCCGGCTTGTCGAAGTTTTTCAACGACACTGGCAACTGTAGACTGCTTTTGCCCGATGGCTACGTAGAAACAGTAAACACCCTGGCCTTTTTGGTTAATGATGGTATCAATCGCCAAGGCTGTTTTGCCAGTCTGACGGTCACCAATGATCAATTCCCTCTGTCCACGACCAATTGGGATCAATGAGTCAATAGCCTTATATCCGGTCTGCAGAGGCTCATGAACGGATTTTCTTTTTACGATACCAGGCGCTTTGATTTCAACAACACGGCTTTCTTTTGTTTCAAGGGCCCCGCGACCATCAACTGGCATACCGAGTCCGTTAACAACGCGACCAAGGAGACCTTCTCCTACAGGCACCTGAACAATTTTCTTCGTTCTCTTAACTAAATCGCCCTCTTTAATGTCTCTGTCTTCACCAAGAATAACAACACCCACTGAGGCATCTTCAAGGTTCAAAACCATTCCATATACTTCGCCTGGAAATTCAACAAGCTCACCCGCCATGACGCCTTCAAGGCCATGCACTCGAGCAACACCGTCACCCACGGAAAGCACGCTTCCGGTTTCACTGACTTCTACTTTTTTTGAGTATTGGCCAATTTGTTCTTTTAATACGCGACTAATTTCATCTGCACGAATCTGAGTTTCCATCATCAATTCGCTCTCCTATTCAAATCTTCTTTTAATCTTTTTAAATGTGAATCTAATGTATCTTCAAAGGTCCAGCCACCTACTTGCGCAACCACCCCGCCCACAAGCGTTGGGTCCTCGGAATAAGTAAGTATTACTTTTTTCTTAACAAAATGTGATACTACGCCCTCAATTCGTTGTCGCGCATCTTGATCCAATTTTACTGCCGAACGAACAACTCCACGGGTCACCCCGTTTTCCGAATCCACAAGTGATTCGAAGGACGTAAGGATGTCGTTTAAATGTTGAATACGTCCTTTGTCTGCTAGGATGAGGAGAAAATTTAGTAGCTCCTCGGAAAGACCTTTTCCACTAAAGGCCTTCAGTACAAGTTCCTTTTTAAGGTGATCTGTATGCAGATGTGAATTGAAAAACTCACTCACTGCAGAATCATCGGAAATTATTTTAACGACCACACGTAGTTGATTAAGAGTATTTTCATGATTTTTAACGGTGCTAAACAAGGCTTTAGCGTAACGTTTTGCGACCTCTGAAACTCGGCTCACTGGACCACCTGCACTTTCGAGATAAAGTCTTCTTGAAGCTTCTTTTGGTCATCGGAAGTGGCCTTTGATGAAAGGTCTTTCTTAGAAAGTTCAAAGGCTTCGCGTATCAACTGCTCTTTGAGTTGGTGCTTTGCTCGCTCAATTTCGATTTTAGATGACAATATTGCTTCATCTTTTAATTTTTTTGCTAATGATTCTGCATCGCGAAGTATCTGTCTTTTCAAATCAACGGCATCTGCTTTGGCTTTTGAAAGCGATTCTTCACGAGTCACTTTAAGTTTATCAAGACGAGTTTTGACTTCATGGTGTTCTTGTTCCGCTAAACGCAATATGCCCTGCGCCTTTTCTTGAGCCTGAAGAAATTCATTTCTTTTGTTATGAAAAAAATCTACGATTTTTTGCCGACCTAAATACACGCCAACAGCAATGATGATTGATACGTTTATAGCCTGGTAGAAAACCACTGTCGGAATGCCCCCGTGATCTGTACCGTGAGGACCTTCCCCGGCAGATGCCTGGGCTAAAGTCGAGAAAAAAAGTGCCAGTAGAGTTGTGACAAAAAATTTCATTCAAACACCTAATCCAACATTTTTTTGGTGATTACCAGGGCAACACCGGGAACTTCTAGGCTCAATTGGTCTTGAGCTTTTCTTACTTCCTTGGTGACACGAGCTCGGGTCTCTTCAATAACTTCTTCTGCTGCTTTTCGAGCATCAAAAACAACTTTTTCGTATTCTTTGGTAGCCAGACCCCGAGACTCATCGAAAATTGATTTGATTTCAGCATTAAGGTCGCGAGCCTCTTCTTCAAACTCTTGTTTCAATTGAGTTGTTTTTTGCTGAAGGTCTTTTGCATTATTCTCTCCACCTTTAGTTCTTTTTTCTCGCTCTTCAAAGGCAAGATAATAGGGACGAAAAAGGATTTCCTTTAGAAAGAAAAAGGTAATTACGAAAATTAGAAAGCAATAGAATGTAGTATAATTGATGCCGAGTTGATTTAGTATGGCCATTACTGAATCCCTAGTGGTTTTTTTGATGCTGTCTGGGAGTAGCATCTCATTGGAATTTCGGTCAAGAATAATTATGTGAAGGGTCTGACTGTTTATGCCTTTGGCATATGCGATGCACCTTCAAAAACAACTCCCTCTTCAATTTTTAAACTTGGGGTTGTAACTGTGCCTCTAAATATTGCAGGTGGGTTCATAATCACTTTCTTTCTGGCAAAGAGATTACCCTCCACATGACCACTTATAATTATGGTCTCTGCTTCAATTTCTGCTGTTACCTTTGATCCCGGTCCAATCACAAGTGTGTCTTTAGTGAATATTTCACCCCGAAAAGTGCCTCCAATTTGTACAACACCTTCGAAGGTCAGTTTTCCTTCGAAGGTTGCACCTTGGTCTAGAATGGCTGTGACATTCCCCAAATGGTTATTCTTACTTATTTCTTCCATGTGTTTTTTAACTTTTCGGTTAGATCATTAAATTCGTCGTCAGAATAAAATGACAGTGTGAGCTTTCCTTTTCCACCAGCGTAATCAATCGCAACTTTGGTTCCCATTATTTTTTGAAGTTCCTCAGCCATACTCGCAACGAGTTTTTGCTTCAATTTAGTCTGACCATCCTCAGATTCTTCGTCTTCGATTAGCTCTCCTCTTTGGGTTTTATTAACGAGTTTTTCGAGGGCCCGAACGCTCAGTTGTTCTTTTGTAGCCTTGCGCGCTAACTCTGTTTGGGTTTTAGGATTTTCAATGGATAGCAATACTTTACAGTGCCCTTGTGATAGCTCTTGGTTAACAAGCATTTCGCGCACCGGATCGGCCAGAAGGAGCAACCGAAGGGAATTAGCTATTGTTGCTCTCTCCTTTCCAACTTTTTCGGCAATTTGTTGTTGGGTGAGTTTAAATTCCTGGGCCAATCGCTGGTAAGCTTCGGCCTCATCAATTGGATTGAGATCTTCCCGTTGAATATTTTCGATGATTGCCAACTCAAGAGAATCCTGGTCATTAACAGTGCGAATAATTACAGGAACCTCTTGCAAGCCAGCCATTTGTGCCGCACGCCAACGACGTTCACCAGAGATAATTTCTAGGGCTCCGCTAGCATGTCTTCTCGCTACAATCGGTTGTAAAATTCCTTTGTCTTTTATTGAATTTGCAAGCTCCTTAAGCGTCTCTTTGTTGAATTTTTGGCGCGGTTGAAATTCATTAGGATGAAGTTTTTCAACGGCGATTTTCCAAATTCGGGCTTCGGGAGGCACTACCGCCGGTGGCTGCATTACCGCTTTTGGCTCTGAACTGGGGCTTTTATTTGATCCGGTCGTCGTCGGTGTAGCTTCTTGTTGCTTTTCGACAACTATAATATCTTTCTCGCTCGCTGCCGGTGGCTGTGCTCCACCAAGTAGAGATCCAAGACCTCGTCCGAGGCGTCCTTTTTTTTGTTGATCTGTGTGTTTTTCAGCCATTCTCGGATTCCTTTGTTTCTTAGATCTCTTGTGATTTTAGTTGGTTAATTGATTCTTTCTCTGGCCCTAGTTTAGCCTTTTGCTTGGGATTGACTCGCTCGTCTAATTCTCTGGCAAGTTCCAGGTACTTTACGGCACCGATAGATTTAATGTCATATTCTAGAATGTTCAATCCGTGGGATGGTGCCTCGCTTAATCGAACGTTTCTAGGGATGATTGCGCCAAAGACTTTCTCACCAAAGTGATTCTTAATCTCTGCTACCACTTGGTGACTCAGGTTGTTTCTCGTGTCGAACATTGTAAGTACAATACCTTCTATGTGCAGATTTGGATTTAAGTTCTTCTTGATGATCCCAGCTGTATTAAGCAACTGACTAAGCCCCTCGAGAGCATAGTATTCACATTGTAAAGGAACCAAAAAACTATCCGCTGCGGTTAATGCATTAACTGTCAACAGACCTAAAGAGGGCGGACAATCCAAAATAACATAGTCAAATTTAGTGGCGACTGTTTGAATTTCTTGTTTAAGCTTAAACTCTCTATGTTGGGTGTCTACTAGCTCAATTTCAGCTCCGACCAAGTCGGGAGTTGCTGGCACTACACTAAGGTTTTCAACTCTGGTTGCATAGGTGGCTTCCACAATCGTTTTTTCACCAATTAAAACATGGTAGGCATTTAGTTCCTGAAAGTCAGAACGTTTTAAGCCTAAACCACTCGATGCGTTTCCTTGGGGGTCGAGATCGATCAGAAGAACCTTTCGTCCAATGTGGGCCAAGGATGCAGCCAAATTTACTGAAGTGGTTGTTTTTCCAACCCCACCTTTTTGATTAGCAATACAGATTGTTCGCGCCATAAATTCTCCGTTTTATAAAAAATCCGAAATTTTTAGTGTTGTGGCAAGTACTATTCTCTAGACTCAAGGTTTTGTCCTGATGTGCCGATGTTCCACGTGGAACAATTGATGAAAATAACTAAACTCTACCTATTTATATTCGTATTTGTGTCTTTTGGATGCAAAAAACCTCTCCCTGATCCACAGGCATCGGACTATATTTATCAGGAGTTAAAACAGGAGTTGGCGGCTGCCGAATCACAACTCGCTGAAAAACAAGGGCAGATGAAGGAGCTTAAGGATAAGCTCACACAGTCAGACATTCAGTCCTCGGAATTGAAAATGATTCGGGTGAAGATCGACTTTGCCCAAAGGTCTATTCGAAAGCAGGAGCAACGGGTTCGCTTTTGGAAAGCTAGGCTTCTGAGCCGAGAAGAGCTTGTTCGCCGGCAATATCTAACAGCGTTCAACAAGGGTGAAGAATGGAACAATTCCGATGAGGTCGAACGATATAAAAAGGGTAAACTGATGTTTAGAACGAGGGTGCCTGCAAACAAATCCGAAAAGAGCACAGCTGAAGGACCAAAAGAACCAAAAGCCCATTGAAAGTATTTTGGCACTGCTGCCTGAGCAGGCCTTTCGAAAACTCACTCTCTTCCCAAGGTTACCCCTTGTATCTCCAAAATATTTCCCAATACAAATTCCCCTCTTGATTAAAGCCAGCTATTCGAATAGTTCAGCGGTAAAATTCTAACCTCTTGTCATTCGGGATGGGACTTGCCCTTTCAATAGCTTTGAATTTCACGTTTGAGATTAAAATGCTTGCGATTACCAATTCTATAAGACTTTTTTCGGATGACTTTGCTATTAAAGGAAAAACTGTTGAAGGCCCGTTGCTGGCTACACTTTCTCTATATGTTGTTGAAAGGCTAGAGAGAAAGTGACACTCCCATCCCCAGCGAATCTCCAACCGCTCAACATGATATCACGAGAGGGGCAGCATGGAATTTTAGGAGAAGAATTTCGATATACGGAAATTTCTTTGGTGCCAAATACCTAATGTTCCACGTGGAACATTAGTCTGCGATCTTCTTAAGCTTAACAACGGCAAATTTAACTTCCCCTATAGGGAGTCGGTACTCGGAAACAAGACTTGGGGTCCAAAAAGAGCAAAGCTGACTGGGTATATTCGCAACTTCAGTGGCCCACTCCTCACTCTTCATCATATAAACGGTACCACCTTTTCTAACGGACTTCCGTAGGGCAAGAATGGCCTTAGCAATAGGAATGTAGCCACGAACCATTACAATATCCAAGGATCCGGGTGCGATTCCGTCAATTCCCTTAACTACATATTCAACGTTGTTCAGTTTCATCTGTGAGCCCACGTGTTTCAAAAATTCAATCTTTCTTGTATCTTTCTCTAAGATCGAAACCTTCACATTTGGAAACAGGGCTGCCATTACAAGTCCTGGAAAACCATTACCTGCACCAATGTCTATAATAGACGAAGGTTGGGCATCTTTAGTAATCAGCCTAGCTCCCAGAATTGAATCAGAAAAGTGAATTACATCTGACAAGGGCAACGTCTTATCAGAAACCAACGTTAAAGAACTATTGTACCTTAAGAGCTCAGTATAGAAAATCTTGAGCTTTTGTTCTACTGAATCTTCGATTTCAGGGAACCAATCTTTAATTCTCCAAAAATCCTTGGGTTTATTATCCGGCGGCGGTTGATTTTTTTTATTGAATAACTCCAATTTCGATCTCCCTAAGCTTCCTTTGGCGACCTTTTAAGTATATCATGATTGCCTGAATTGCCGAGGGATTTACGCCACTAATGCGCTGAGCTTGGCCCAAAGTACGTGGCCTAATTCTACCTAATTTCTCAATTTCTTCATTAGAAAGACCTTTAATTATAGAATACTCTAATGTTTCCGGTATCTTAAGGCCATCAAGGCGCTTAGCTTGTTCAATTACATCCAGTTGCCTTTTAACGTATCCAGAATATTTAACCTCTATTTCGACGGCTTCATTCACTTCAGGATCGTCATCCACATCCATTCCAAACTGAACCAAATCTATACAAGTGATTTCGCTTCTCCTCAAAAACTCCTCGAAAGTTAAGGACTTTGTCAAAACTGGGGTTCCAATCTGCACGAGCTTTTCCTGAGTTGGGGCGTTAGGATAAATACGAGTATTCCTAAGACGTTCAATGAGCTGGGACCGCCTTTCAGCATTACCAGCCATCAATGAAAAGTTCTTTTCGCTCATTAAACCAATAGCCTCGGAAGTCTTTGCTAACCGGTCCAAAGTATTATCTTCTCTCAAAACCAACCGATGTTCAGCACGGGATGTGAACATTCGATAAGGCTCTTTCGTCCCCTTCGTCACCAAGTCATCGATCAAAACGCCAATGTATGCCTCTTCGCGACCAAATACCACTTCATCCCGCCCAAGGACACTATGAGCCGCATTGATACCTGCCACCAACCCCTGAGCAGCCGCCTCTTCATAACCACTCGTTCCATTTATCTGCCCAGCTAAAAATAAATTCTTTATGGTCCTGGTTTCAAGGCGATGATGAATTTGAGTTGGCTCAATAAAATCATATTCAACAGCATACCCAAAGCGAGCCACCTTTACATTTTCCAAACCAGGAATTGTGCGTAAAAATTCATCTTGAACACCTTCAGGTAAACTTGTTGAGATTCCTTGCAAATAAATTAAATCGGTTGATAACCCCTCAGGTTCAAGAAAGGTCTGATGACTATCCCTTTCAGCAAAGCGGGTAATCTTATCTTCAATACTCGGACAATAACGTGGCCCAGTTCCCTCGATCACACCACAAAACATAGGAGACAAATGAAGGTTATCGCGAATAATTTCATGAGTTTGAGGAGTAGTTCGACTAAGAAAACAAGCCACCTGAGGCAATTGAAATGCACGCGGCGATCGAAAACTAAATGGGTAGTGTTTTTCATCTCCCCATTGAGGAATTGTCTTTGACCAATCAATGCTATCACGCAGAAGCCGCGCCGGCGTTCCCGTCTTTAATCGCTTAACTTCAAAACCATACTCAAGCAGTTGATCTGAAAGTCCAATGGAAGCCGAATCACCAATTCTACCGCCCTTAATCTGTTTCAACCCGAAATGCATGACTCCATTCATAAAGGTGCCGGTGGTAAGAATTACGGTCTTACTGATAATCGACGAGCCATCACCTAAGAAAACTCCTGAGCAAACTCCATGCTCGAGTCTCAGGCTCTTAACTTCGCCTTCAATGATCTCTAAATTGGGTTGATTGAATAAAGTTTGGATCATGAGATGTGAATATAGATGTTTATCATTCTGAGTTCGAGAACCCCGAACTGCTGGCCCTTTACGACTATTTAGTCGCTTGAATTGAATACAGGAAGCGTCAGCCACAAAACCCATCTGGCCTCCCAATACATCAATCTCGCGAACCATATGCCCTTTAGCTAAACCACCAATCGAAGGGTTACAACTCATGTAACCGATTCTTTTAGTATTTGTTGTAACCATCAACGTCTTAAGGCCAAGCCGAGACGTAGCCAAACATGCTTCGATACCTGCATGACCAGCACCCACAACCACAACATCAAAATGAGTCATAAACAACACCTATTTACCAATGCAAAATTCGCGGAACACACGATCAAGAACTTGATCATCAAACCGCTCACCTAAGGTCTCCTGAATTCGAACTAAACCTTCTTTTACCTCAAGCGCCAAAAATTCGGGGCTCGCTCCCTCTTCCCCTAAATCAGCGGCTCGTCCAAAACATTCTGCCGCTCTCTGTAGGTTCTCGTAATGCCTTGCTTGAGACAGAACAGCGTCATCACCAAAACTTCCAGTATCCAAAAAACGCCCAATTAAACCGAGAATTTCCTCTTGAACCCCGCCACTCAGACTGGATACCAAAATACAGCGTTCTCGCAAAAAAGACGTTAAATCTAAGTTGTTTTGCACTTTGTTCATGGCCACAAGCGCTTTTTGTAACTCACTTAAAATGGATTTTTTCTCGAACTCACCCACTAAATCATTTTTATTACCAATAAAAACGACTTTCTCTAGTTCACCAGGCAGTTCGCCGATAAGAGCCTCAAGCCTAGCGTTTGAACAATCGAAAACAGCCAAAACCAAATCCGCACGGCTGATGGCTTCTCGGGTTTTGTTAACTCCAATTTTCTCGACGACATCAGCCGTTTCACGCACTCCTGCGCTGTCAGTCAACGTCACCTTTACCCCATTAACCATAATCTCAACCTGAATAAGATCACGGGTGGTTCCCGGAATTTCTGTTACTATGGCTCGTTCTTCCGCCAATACCTTATTTAAAAGGCTCGACTTACCAACATTGGGCTCTCCAACCAAAACAACTTCGAACCCGCTTTGAATTTTAGTGCCGATTTTAAAGGTCCGTAAAAGCTGCTCTATAGGCCTGTTAATTCTAGCAACTCGGTCACGAACATCTGAGGCACTAATAATCTCTACATCCTCAGTAGTAAAATCGATCGAGATTTCCAAGCGGGCCAACAGCCCTAAAATCTCGGCCTCAATATTTCTAAGCTTTTGAGACAAGCCACCTTTTAACTGTTGTAGAGCAATCTCGGAGGATTTTTGTGATTCAGATTCAATCAAAGAAAGAACGCTCTCCGCCTGCACCAAATCAAGTTTTCCATTGAGAAAGGCCCTGTAGGTGAACTCTCCGCGATCCGCCAACCTTGCTCCAGCCTTAACAAGTGCTTTGATGATTCGACCAGCAATAAAAGGGCTCCCATGGCAGGAGATTTCAATGGTCTCCTCGCCGGTGAAAGAATGCCCTTTACGAAAAAAAGTAATCAGAACTTCGTCGATTGGATCAGTGAGATCCTGATTCCAAAGTAGCGTCCCAAAATAAACTCTATGGGACTCCATTTTTTCAGGAAGAAATGGGGAAGATTGCCGTACAATTGAGAGTGATTTGTCCCCCGATAATCGAACAACGTGAATACCGCCTGACCCAGGAGGTGTGGAGATAGCACAAATAGTATCTAAATCCCTATCTCCGCCAAACATAACTACTCAGCAGTTGACTCGTCCTCAACCTCAGGACGTTGACCTTTAACAGGATAAATTTTAATTTTCTTATAAAGACCATCCCCAATAGAGCGACTCTTCACTCGTTGATCGTTCGCTAAATATTGGTGAATAATTTTACGATCTTTGGGTGGTAAAGCTCTAAAATAGACGGACTTTCCTTTTTCAAGAGCAATTCCTTTGAGCTTTTCAGCAAGTTCAACAAGAGCCTGATTTGATTCTTCTCTAAAACCATT
>JBILOD010000331.1:0-5030 GCA_044374645.1 Pseudobdellovibrionaceae bacterium
ATTTGTCCAGGAACTCAATATCCGTTTTTCATTAGTCTCAGTCGCTGGGACCCAAACTGATAACCCCAAGTTGGATGCCCAGCAGCAGAGCGTTGGGGTGGATTTGACTCTGGACAAGGAAAGTCGTCATCTCGTGGAAATTGTTAATCAAGGTCTTGGTGAGGATAAAGGTTTTGATGTTGGCAGTCGCGGTTTCTACATGCAGCTTTCAATGGCCGGTAGTTTGGCTCCAATGATTATGAGCGACTCTGTGGCGTCCGATGCCACGGCCGAAGTCACGGCCCACGTGAAGGAGGGTGCAGAAGAAGCCGCACACCATAAAAAAGAAGAGCTCTATTCAATGATCCCTAAGATGATTGAAGGTGAGGTTTATAAGAAGGTTTCAGCTGGCGTCAATGCGAGCCCCATGGCGGGTATGATGAGCCCTGAGCAAAAAACTCAATTGATTCAAAGTCAAGTTGACGCCAATCTGCCTGACGCCATTCAGATGGGCACGCCAGCGGTGAAGGCGAAGATCGACGCCGCGGTTGAGCAGGGAAAAGAAGCTGCATTGCCCGGTGCCATAGCCAAAAATGTGGAGGATCATGTCGACTCACGGATGGACGAACTTGTTACGGAAACTTCCTTTCAACGACTTCGTGCCACCTTTGCGCTTCCTATTAATCCGTTTGGAAATGCCCAAGAGAAGCCACCGGGTCTTATTATTCTAAGTTTCGGAAAGGATCACTTGGATCTTGGTCCACAGTTACGGCCCAATATGCTCTCGGATTGGGAAAACACCATTGGCCGTATCACACCCTCAGAGCGCGGTTTAACATCAGCATCGACCGGATACGCTTCACTTGGGATCGCTTATGCCATCAATGAAAACTTGCGGCTTTTGGTCAATGTGATTGGGTTCCATGACCGTGATCCATGGGTATCGGCGCAACAATACCTCGCTCACTCCTTTCAAATTTCTAAGTCGACTTTTGATCGTCAGCAGGAGGTTGCGGCTCTTGACTCGATTGCAACTGTGGTTAAGACCATCTTCGGGACAAAGAACTTAACTGGATCCTTTTGGGGTACTCTCGTGAAGCGCCAAGATCCTAATCCGGATCAAAATGATATTGGTTTCAGTTTCGGTGGATTTGTGAAGCAAAAAAAATCAGGGACGAGTTTGCATTTTGCCTATGCTGATTCCGGAAAAGCCTATTTCAATAAAACCTGGGGAGTTGGTATTGCGCAACAGATAGTTGAAAAGGTTCCTAACAGTTATTTGCCAGGCTTGCTTGTATACACCGATTACCGCGGCGAGGGTCATAAAGCAGAAGGACTAGTTGTGGGTTCGTCGGCCGGTGATCGTCAGATTATTGCCTTTGGTGTTAAGGCCGATATTATGCGATATGTCGACACTCAAACAATCATAGATGCTTCACTCACTGCTGAATACCAAAAGGTAGTCGCTCAAGGTGGACACCGTTTTGACGGGATAGAAGCAAATGACTTCTTTATTGGTGTGAATGCGAACGTGCAGTACGATTTATATAAAAATTAATGGTTCAGAATTGATTTTATAGTTCGAAGAAGGGCCAAGGTTTTGTGAACCACCAAACCTTGGCTCGTTCAATCCGACTAGGTGATTAGTGAGACCAAAAGTAGGTTAGAGGTTGGCTCGAATGTTTTACCTCTACTTTAGTCACTGATCGTTGCATATACCCCCGTTAAATCTCCTCCATGATGTATTAAGGTGTCTCGATTTGGATTTCCGCCGATGCTCCGTTTTTAAATAGAAAATATTGAGACGATGAGTGTAAAGAAAGTTGACACTTGTTTGACGCAAATTCAGCAGTATCAACATAGGATATGAACCGCGCAGGCCCTGCGTTCTTTCTCGCCACAAAAGTCACGGGCGATGAACTAGGATCGGTCTCTTGACCACTAAAGTGCTTTTAAACTGGTTTGCCAATTTCTGACCTTGGCATCGTATTTGTAATGACTCTTTTATATGAATATGGCCCTACTGTTACTTCTGACATTTTTTGTGGTTCAAGGACACGCGGGTGCCCCATATTGCAACATGAAGGTTAATCCCCCAAGATACCAGAAAGAAGCTGCAGCGAAGGGAGATAAATCGTTTAGCGTTACCGATGATATTGATAAAAAACTTGTGAATGAATGTGGCGCATCAAGTGGGCATGGTAATAATCGGTCGGTGTCTTGTATCAAATGGGCTGCGTCTTTGGCCGCTGAAGCTTTTCAAGAAGATAAAGACTGTGCTGGTAAAGTAACTGTTCCAATCATGATGTGTATTTTCAAAAAGGAAGTTACCCAATATGCTCGCAATCCTTGTGTCATTAACGGCTGCGGATTGGCGCAAATGACCGAAGATGGAGTTAGTACTGTTAAAGATGGTTTCCGGCTTTATAGGCTCACAGAAGAGTATGATTACTTTTGGGACCTGGTAGGTCGACCGGATAAAAAGGTCAATAAGTGCGGTTTAAACCGTCGAAGTGCATTAGATCGTGACACCTCCATTGCTATGGCAGCAACACACATTTGCACTGAAGTAAAACGTGCAAAGAGGAAAGGTAGAGCATCGAATTATTATACTCTCGCTCGAGATTACAATGGAAGTGATACCAGGGAGAGCTATGGCCGATGGGTTGAAGCTTGCACTTTGCACCCTGAAATATGGGATAATGACAGTGCTTATATGGGACAAAGGCTTAACCTAAAATCTGAATGTCGAAAGTATAATACATGTCGAGGAAATGGCGCTATCGGACAAAGCTACAAACATAAAAGAAAAAAGAAAGTCGTTAAAAATGCCACTAACAAACGTAGGGTTCGTGTTAAGTCTAGTTTAGATTACCTTTTACCGTTGGTTTCGGACTCAAGTCCGCATCGAGGTGCACAGTGAGACTGCTTAAAAAGAAAAACATCGGGGCCGCACTCATCCTCCTAGTCCTCGCTGGGGTACTAGGAACATTGCCAGGTCGAAGTCTATTGGCGACCTCAAAAGATGAGGGCGAAACCAGTTTGGATACAGAAGATGACCAAGGGGATGCGGTTTTTCCACTTCTAGGTTTCTATGTCTATTCTGATTCTTCAAGAGGTGGTACTAAATATGCTATTCAGCGAGAATCCGTGGACACATGCAATGCTAAAGTGGATGGTGTAGAAGACCTAACTCCCAGCCAAAGCAATGAGTACAGCAAGCTGGCCTGCGTTCGTAATGAAGAGGTCTTGTATCGAGTGAAACGCCTGACCATCAGCGATTGCCGTTGGGATCAATATGATAACGGTAAGGTTCAGGTACTACCCCTAAAGAGACTAATGAAGGAATACACTCTTGAAAATTTGAAAGTTCTCTTTCGCAATGATACACTGATCTGTGAAGCCGATTTGCTTTTGCCTAATGGAACAAAGACACCAGTAGGTGGTCCATGTGCGGTGGCAGAGTCAACCAATTTTGGGACCGTCAACGGACAAAAACCAATGGAGGGCAATCACCCCTTGTTCGCCTCTTTCAGTTTGATGGCTAAAAATAATGCCTTGGAAAAAGAAATCGCTCGCACTCCTGGGGTAGGTTTGAAATCCAATTTCATGCTGTTCACCAGCATTCCGTTGAGTCTCACCGGAACACAGTATCTAATGTACATGCTATCGAAAGAATCTATGGAAGCCTGTGAAAACATCAAAAAATAGGAATAGTCACATTTTGGTTTGAAAGAACTGAAGAGAAAATAGATTTTGTTTTCTCGATTTGCTCAGTAGTAGGGATCTCGGTGTCTTCTAACTCAAACTTTAAACCCAGCTCCTTCCATTTGTAAGCCCCAAGCTTATGGAAGGGAAGGATCTCAACTCTTTGAAGATTCTTAAATCCCGCACAGATTTGCGCTACACCTTCGACATTGGTAGGCTCGTCGGTTAACCCCGGAACCATTACAAAACGCACCCAGAAGGGTTTGTTGGAACGATCGATATAGGCTGCGCTCTCTAGTGTGGTCTTTAAATCCACGTGTGTAAGGCGGTTATAAAGCGCAGGATCAGAGGATTTGATATCCAGCAAAACAAGGTCCGTGTGGGGCAAAACAATTTCTAGATTGTGGTGTGAAGCAAAACCGGAGGTGTCTAAGGTTGTGTGAATTCCCTTGCTTTGGGCTGCTTGAAAGAGTGAGGCTACGAACTCCGCTTGTAATAAAGGCTCACCACCGGAAACGGTAAGACCTCCATGCCCGCGGTCAAAATAGGAATGATATTTTTCGATTTCGTGCATGAGCTCTTCAACACTAGTCTCAGTGCCCTTCAGGGGGTCTCGGGTATCGGGATTATGGCAGTAAAGACAACGCAGGGGACACCCCTGCGTGAAAACCACAATGCGAAGACCTGGGCCGTCCACTGTGCTACCTACTTCATACGAGTGAATACGGCCTTTGGTTCTCATAGGTCCTTTACTTAACTCCTACATGCTTTGATGGAATGTACGATTAATGACATCCATTTGTTGCTCGCGAGTCAATTTAATGAAGTTCACGGCATATCCAGAAACCCGAATAGTGAGCTGTGGGTATTTTTCTGGATGCTCCATTGCTTCGAGTAAAGTTTCTCGGTTGAGCACATTCACGTTAATATGATGTCCTTTATCATGCACATAACCATCCATCAAGTTCACGAGGTTAGTAATTCGATCACTTTCAACACGACCGAGCGCCGACGGAACAATGGAAAAAGTATTAGAGATGCCATCGAGAGCACTTTCATAAGGAAGGTGAGCCACAGTCTCGAGCGAAGCTAAAGCGCCATGGATATCGCGTCCATGCATTGGATTCGCGCCGGGTGCAAAAGGTTCACCTTTTTTGCGTCCATCAGGAGTGTTACCAGTCTTTTTACCGTAAACGACGTTGGAAGTAATGGTGAGTACTGAAAGAGTGGGTATTGCATTTCGATAAGTACTTTGGCGCTGCAACTTTTCATTGAAGAGTTTTACTAACTCGACGGCAATTGAATCCACCCGTTCGTCATTATTGCCATAACGAGGGAAATCG